>JAIPAP010000010.1 GCA_021740045.1 Bacteroidales bacterium | reverse complement strand
GGAGATGATACTGGAAAAAGCACCGGCTGATCTGATCATCTCATTGGGTCTTGTGGATGGTCGTAATATCTGGAAGAATAATTTTGAGCATTCACTCAGTTTCATTGAAAAAGCTCAAAAAACAAAAGATGATGATAAGCTGATGATCTCGGCTTCATGCTCATTGCTTCACGTGCCCTATGACCTCGATCTGGAGGACAATGAAAAAGCCCTCCCGGCAGAGGTTAAAAACTGGATGGCTTTTGCCAAGCAAAAGCTTAGCGAGATCACCACACTGGCCAAGTTAAGCGATCCCCATAAGCTTGATGAGGTTAAAGAAGCTTATGAAGCCAATAAACAGGCGATCGAAAGTCGCCGGAATTCAAAGCTGATCCACAGGGATTCGGTTAAGAAGCGCATGGAATCCATCACACCTGAGATGATGCAGCGCGATGCCGAATTCCAGGATCGTCAGAAGAAGCAATCGGAGATGCTCAATCTGCCTGAATTCCCGACCACAACCATAGGTTCATTTCCACAGACGAAGGATATCAGGCAGTTGCGTCGTCAGTACAAGCGCCATGAGATCAGTGCCGGGGAATATGAAAACAGCCTGAAAAAGAAAACCGAAGAGGTTATTCGCAAGCAGGAGGAAGCAGGGCTGGATGTACTTGTTCACGGCGAATTCGAGCGTAATGATATGGTGGAATATTTTGGTGAACAATTGGAAGGCTTTGCCTTTACCAAAAATGGCTGGGTGCAAAGTTACGGTTCACGTGGCGTGAAGCCGCCGGTAATTTACGGGGATGTTGAGCGAACCGAACCCATGACCGTAAAGTGGTCATCTTATGCACAGTCGCTAACCGACCGTAAGGTTAAAGGCATGCTCACCGGGCCGGTTACCATATTGCAATGGTCCTTTGTCCGTAACGACCAGCCTCGTCCGGAAACCACCAATCAGATTGCTTTGGCCATCCGCGACGAAGTGGTTGACCTGGAAAAAGCCGGTATTAAGCTTATCCAGATCGATGAGCCGGCTTTCAGGGAAGGACTGCCATTGCGCCGTAAGAATTGGAAGGACTATCTGACCTGGGCTGTGAATGCCTTTAAGCTTGCTTCATCAGGCGTGAAGAATGATACCCAGATCCATACACACATGTGCTACAGCGAGTTTAACAATATTATTGAAAACATTGCCGAACTCGATGCCGATGTGATCACTATTGAAGCGTCGCGCTCACAAATGGAGTTGCTCGATGCCTTTGGCGATTTCAAATATCCCAATGAGATCGGGCCGGGTGTTTACGATATACACTCCCCGCGCATACCTTCATCCGGGGAAATGGAAGACCTGTTGCAGAAAGCAACCAAGGTAATCCCTCCGCGCAATCTATGGGTAAACCCTGATTGTGGATTGAAGACACGTAAGTGGGACGAAACCTGGGCATCACTTGAAAATATGGTGGAAGCCGCTAAAAAGCTTCGTAAAGCCAATAAAGGCGTTACTGCCTAACACTGCTTCTCCAAGTAGAAAAACCGGTTTGCCCTTCTCCAGGGTTAGCCGGTTTTTTTATTATAAATTCAAACGACAAAATTACTACTTGACCAACCCATCATCCACTAACTGCTGAAAGTGCTCCTTTACGGTTTGATCCACAGGGCGGTATTCCAGGCCTAAATCTTTTTTGCTGTAAGAATTATCAAAAGCGATGGGAATGCCTATGTTTTTACTGATGTATTCACGGGTGAAGCCAAAACGTGTTCCTACCATCTTGAACAGCCAGGTTGGCACTTCCCTTTTTGGAAAAGGATAATCCGGATAATCTTTCTTAAGGATGTTGGCAATGTCGATAAATTTTTTGGTTTCCGCTACACAGATATGGCGCCCGTTTGCCGAAGGAGTGAAACCCGCCTTAATGTGGGCTTGCGCAATATCCCTTACATCAACAATGCCATTATAGCCTTTGGGCAGCCCACTTTTAAAAGTTCCGTTGCCCAGGTTCTTCATAAAATCGATGCTGGTGCTGTCGGTGCGCTTGGTAAGCGAAGGCCCCAGCACAAATCCCGGGTTGATGACCACCAGGTCCCAATGATCCTGTTCCTGTTGCATTTTCCAGGCTTCCCTTTCGGCTACGGTTTTGGAATAGGGGTAAGGCTGGTGATGAGCGTTGCTGGTACTGTTCCAGTTGTTTTCGGTAAACATTTTTGCTTCGGCATTATAAATGTCGATGGCATCGCCAAAAACCGCTACTACGCTGGAAGTGAGTACAACCCGTTTAATCGTTTCAGAGGAATTGGCTGCATTTAAAACATGTTGGGTTCCCTTTTTGGCGGGTTCTACTAAATCCTTCTCTGCATCCTTTATCCCGGCAATTTTAAAGGGGGAGGCCATGTGGATGACCAGTTCACAGCCTTCTACCGGAGCTTTAAAGTCGTTCTCATTCAGCAGGTCAGCTTCAAAGACTTCCAGGTTGCCCTTTCCACTATCCGCAATATCAAGCAAATGCTGATATTTATCTTTATTACTTTTGTCGCGGACGGTGGTACGGACATTAAGGCCGTCTTCCAGCAAATATTTCACCACCCAGGAAGCAATATAACCTGTTCCACCGGTCACCAGCACAGGTTTTGATTTGTCGATTTCTTTCATAATTGATAATTTTGATAGCATAAACACAAAAAGTAATGCCTTGTTTAGTGCAAAATATTAATATCAGAACGATCAGGATACTGGTAATAGGTTAAAATTTTCATAATACAAAGATTTATTTTTTTTATATGAATAAGCACTAAAATCTTTCAGATCTAGAAGCTAATGTATCGCTATGTCCCATACTCCACGCTCCGAGCCCCATGCCCCATGCTTCTGATAAGAACTTATTAATTTAGTGCAACCCATTAATTTCAGAGCTTGTTTTTGTCATCATTCACAATCCCAAACCTAAACTCCGTATAATGGTAATAGGTTTCACCCGGCCTTAAAATGGTAGAGGGGAAATCAGGCTGATTGGGCGAATCGGGAAAATGCTGGGTTTCCATGCAAAAACCCCAATGATCTTTATAAAGTGTTTTGCCTTTTCCGACGAATTGACCATCGAGGAAATTCCCGGCATAGAATTGCAGCCCGGGCTCGGTTGTATAGATCTCCATTATCCTACCGCTTTTTGGTTCGCTTACACGGGCTGCAAGGCTTAAGTTACCGGCTTCGGGTTTATTTAATACATAATTATGATCATAACCACCCGGCACCTGCTCAATCCGCGAACCTATGGTATGGGGAGCAGTGAAATCCATGGGAGTGTTCTCCACTTGCCGCAGTTCCCCTGTTGGGATCAGGTTTTCATTCACTACCGTATATTTACCGGCCTTGATCATTACCTTGTGATCCAGCACATTCCGCTTCACACCGCTTAGGTTAAAATAGCTATGCTGGCTCAGGTTGATGGGAGTGGCCTTATCAGTAGTGGCTTTATAGGTTACATGAAACGCATTATCATCCTGCAGGGCATAAATCACTTCAACATCAAGATTTCCGGGGTAACCTTCTTCCCCGTCAGGGCTGGTGTAATTTAGTTTCAAGCCAACCGAATCAACTGTTTCAAAAGATTCAGCCGTCCATAAAACTTTATCAAATCCTTGCATGCCGCCATGAAGATGATTAGCTCCGTTATTTTTGGCTAATTCGTAAGTTTTCCCTTTAAGAGTGAATTTACCCTCAGCAATGCGGTTGGCATAGCGCCCCACAATGGCTCCAAAATAGGGGGTGGCTCGTAAATACTTATCCAGGCTGTCATAACCCAGCACAATGTCTTCAGCTTTGCCATTTTTGTCCGGAACATACCAATGGGTGATGATCCCCCCGTAATTGGTGATCTTCATGATGATGCCGTTCTTGTTCTTAAGGGTATACAGGTCAACTTTCCGTCCATCTTCCAGCTTTCCGAAGGCTTCTTTTGCTATGCTCATCTGTTGCTGTTTTTTATTCGACTGACATGATAGTAATAAAACCGTTCCCAGTATTAAGCTTAAACCTAAAAAGTAATGTTTGCTCATGGTAACAAGTTTAGAATTCTCCCTTGGATGCGAATTTAGTGAATATTTTATATTCCTGAATAAACCTTAATAAGCATTTGGCATCCTATAGCTTTTGTTATTTTTCCTATCTTCGCTTAAAGCTTAACCCAAAATTGACATCAAATGAGAAAATCTAGCGTCCGTATCCTTATTACTCTTGTATTTTTGGGATTCATTTGGAGTGCAGCAAGCCAGCATATCGAATCAATCCAGCTTGATCATACCCAAGGAATTATCTCACAAATAGATGTTGAGGATAAAGGAGTAATCCGGTTATCCGAAAACTACCCGGTGTTCAGTGTCTTGATCAATGATAAACCACTGTCCTTTACAAATCTCAAGAGCTGGAAAGTGAAAGATACTATCCTGACCTCTTATGGATTCGGATTGCAGTCAAAGCTTTGGCAAGCCGGTACGAAGAAGGGAATTAATTACAAGCTCAAATTCGTCAATAAGGGCGATTCGGTTCATCGCATCGAAAACCTTGTCCCCATGGGCATTGGTGAAGATCGAACCTACATAACTGCCGAAGGAACCTATGAATGGCCACATTACCTGAATCGAAGCGTGCTAAAGCGTCCGGGTAAGTCACCCATTGGTATTGTTTTACCGGATAATGCCTGGCATCTTGGGTTTTGCAATATTCCGCTGGATGATCAATATGAACTGGTTGCTTTAGCGCGTCAGGAACATTCGAAAAATGCCTCGGTACGTCGCTGGTGGGCCGATTTAAAACCGGGTGGTTCACTTACCTATAATATTTGGTTTGATGTGCATACAGGTGATTATCATCGCGGCTTGGAACTGATGTTTCGTGACCGGTGGTTATATGATGCTGAAGAATTTGACAATGCTTTATTTGAACGGGAAGACCTGGAATGGATACGGCACAGCTACCTGATGGTTTTAAAATACGCCTGGGACAAAAAATACTACCATACCCTGGATGATGAATATAAATTCAATGAAAAAACTTTTGAGTACGATGATCTGTTGGGAGGCTATGACATTTACACCATATGGCCCACCTGGCCTCGACTGGGCTTGGATAAGCGAAATCAGTGGGATCTCTACCGCAGTTTGCCAGGTGGATTAAATGCCCTCAAGGAACAGGCTGATCTCATGCACATGTATTCCAAAAAATTCTTCATTTCCTACAATCCCTGGGATGCAAGTACCCGAAAAGAAGATCACCTCCAGGCCATGCAGGAGATCCTTAAAGCAACCAATGCCGATGGAGTGGTTTTGGATACCCGTGGCAAATCAAGCGTGGAATTACAGGCGGCAGCCGACTCGGTAAAAGAGGGTGTAATCATGTATAGCGAGGGAATGGCTGTGCCGGAGAATATGCAGGGAATTGTATCGGGAAGGGTTCACAATGCCATTTACATGGCGCCGCCTTTGAATATGAACAAACTCATCAAACCCGATTTTGCCATTTTCAGGGTTATCGACATCAATGATGGCAGGGCACACCGGGAAGCGGCTGTGTCATTCTTTAATGGTTATGGCGTAGAGCTGAATACCATGCAAGCCGGGAGGCCTGCATGGATGGAAGAAGACTACCGTTTTTTGGGAAAAACCACCAAAATTCTGCGCGAAAACACATATAACTTCACCAATATGAGTTGGACGCCACTGGTTGATAGTAAAGTTGATAGTATTTGGGTAAACCATTGGCCGGGGGAGGATAAGCAACTATTTACCGTTTATAGTTTGCAACCGGCCGGATACCGGGGGCCTTTGTTCCAAGCTGATATCCCGGAAGGGTATCATGCAGTGAGTATTTGGAATCATGAGGAATTAAAGCCTGTTGAAGAAAACGGAAAAACATGGATCCCGGCTGATGTCAGTGCGTTTGACCAAAAAAACATCGGTACTAAAGAGGAGGGAAGTGTTGATTGTATTGCGCTTTTCCCCAAGAAACTGGTTATGAAACGACATGGTAATGGCGATAGTTTAACGGTAGCCTCCGAAGGTGAGCACAAGGTGAGGATAACTGCAGGGAACCCCGACTATGGCAAAGACTACATTTGCTTCCAACCGGGCGAATGGACTTTTGCCATCCACGATTATTTTGATTTTTATGAAGGAAAACTGGTTATTCAATTAATTACACACGATGAACGCCTGGTGGATGAACAGGTGATTTATATTGAACCCGGAGAGCCACGCCTGATATCTTCGGTAAATACAACAAAATCAGCATCATCGACCCCTGAAGGAATGATTAAGATCCCTGGAGGAAGCTATTCCTTTGTGCGCAAAAGAGCCAAAGGCACAGCCGGCACTTTTATTCCCTATCCTGATTTAGGCGACACCTTGGAAATGAAAATGGATGGTTTTTATATGGATCAATACCCGGTAACCAATGCCGGGTATAAGGAATTCATCGATCAATCGGGCTACTTCCCAATGGATACTACTAACTACCTTCGTCATTGGCAGGATGGAAAGCCACCTGCCGGAAAGGAAGATCATCCGGTGGTTTGGGTAAGTTATGACGATGCAAAGGAATATTGCAAATGGGCCGGTAAACGGCTCCCTACCGAAGCGGAATGGCAGTATGCAGCACAAGGCAATACCGCTAATGCATGGCCCTGGGGAAATCAAATGGATTCAACCCTGTGCAATTACAGATCGGGTTCAACCACTGTGGTCAATCAATTCCCCGAAGGTCAAAGTCCCTTTGGTGTGGAAGATATGACGGGCAACGTGTGGCAGTTAACCAACGAGCTGTATCACAACGGTTCTTATTATTACAACATACTTAAAGGAGGAAGCCATTATTATCCTCCCGGATCGCAGTGGTACATCAGTGGTGGCCCCCAGCCTGTGTATCATACTCAGATCCTGCTTAAAGTCTCCGATAGCTTCGATAGAAGCGGAACCGTTGGTTTTAGGTGTGTGAGGGATTAGTGTTTTGTCCTTATCATGAGGGGTGTGTCCTGTTGCAGGACAACTGCAAACAAGCTTGTCATTTCAAAAAATTGATAATCAGGTAAATATCATTTTGGAAAGATAATTGATAATTTCAACCCATTCATCATAGTGGATGGAGAGCGGGTTAAGGAAGTGCATTTACCGGATTATGAATCCACCAACCTGGTGGACGAGAGCTATTTTGGCACTTTAGGCGACGACAGCCAGCCCGGCATAGGCAGGTATTACAAAACGGAAAACAATCTACCATGGGGATTGAATATCTACCACACCTTTGATTATACCAAAGAGCGTGCTCAGATCATCCGCGGTCACCTGCATTTTGCCGAATGGGCACAAAGCGGCGGTACTCAATACCAGGATTGGTATCTTGATAAGGCTGATTACAGGGATAATGATCACATCTATTCAAAAGGAAATTAAGACACTGAATTCCCTGGCTAAAAAGTCATGGGTTTAGTTTTAGGGGTCAATTGGGTTAATTCCCAAAGGCTCGCCCGAAAGGGCGGGCCTTTTTTATGGCTGAAAAGCCAAATATTATTACTTTTATTGGCTGATTAATCATGATAAACAGATACTTCAATTCTTAAAGATTAATAACATGAGAAAACTAACATTACTCTTAATGGCAATGATCCTGGCCAGTTATACCTATGCCCAGGATCCTCCGGAAACCTTTGATTTACGCGATTACAACGGCGAGAATTATGTTACTTCGGTCAAGAACCAGCAAGGCGGAACATGCTGGACGCATGGCGCTATGGCCGCCATGGAAGGTAACCTGATGATGACAGGCGAATGGGCCGCTAACGGCGAAACCGGCGAGCCTAACCTGGCCGAGTATCACCTGGACTGGTGGAACGGTTTTAACCAGTTTTTTAACGAAGACCTCGATCCGCCCACAGGCAATGGCCTGGAAGTCCATATGGGAGGCGATTATATGGTCACCACCGCGTACCTGAGCAGGGGAGAAGGGGCTGTTCGCGATATCGACGGACAGTCATACAACGATCCTCCCGAGCGCTTCGATACCAGTTACCATTATTACTATCCCCGACATGTGGAATGGTATTCCATGGATCAGGAACTTAACGGCATCGACAAGATCAAGGAAAAGATCATGGAATACGGCGTGATGGGAACCTGTATGTGTTACAGCGGCTCCTTTATCAACTGGCAGTATGAACATTATCAACCGCCAAGTAGCACTCAGTTGCCTAACCATGCCATCTCCATTATTGGTTGGGATGATAGCCGTGAAACGCAAGCCCCGGAACCCGGGGCCTGGCTGGTGAAAAACAGCTGGGGCGATGATTGGGGAAACGACGGCTACTTTTGGATTTCCTATTACGACAAATGGGCCTGTAAGCATCCGCAAATGGGAGCTGTAAGCTTTCAGGAGGTTGAACGGCAGATGTATGATAATATTTATTATCACGATTATCATGGCTGGCGCGATACCCTGGAAGGTGTTTACGAAGTATTCAATGCCTTTGAAATGGAAGCCCGTGAAATGCTCAGGGCGGTCAACTTCTTTACAGCCGAAGAAAATACCATGTATTTTATAAAGATCTATGATGATTTTGAAAACGGAACACTTTCCAATGTGCTTTCATCCACCTCGGGTAATTTTGATGAAGCGGGGCTGCATACCGTGGAACTGGAAGCCCCTGTGTTGCTTGAGGAAGGTGAAGATTTCTATGTTTACCTCTTTTTCAACCGGGGAGGTCATCCCTATGACCGCACATCCGATGTACCCGTTCTTTTAGGTGCCGATTACCGCACCATTGTTGAGTCCTCAGCCAATCCCGGTGAAAGCTATTATAAAGTGGATGAGGAGTGGCTCGATTTTTATGAGTATGACGATCCTTCCGGTTTTCAAAATACAGGAAATTTCTGTGTAAAAGTGCTCACCACCGAGGAAGACGAAATGTCGTATTTCGATCTTCGGAATTATAACGGTGAAAATTATGTGACCTCCGTAAAAAGCCAGCAAGGCGGAACCTGCTGGACACACGGCGCTATGGCAGCAATGGAAGGTAATTTGTTAATGACCGGCGAATGGGCGGCTAACGGCGAAGAAGGCGAACCCAACCTGGCCGAATATCACCTGGACTGGTGGAACGGCTTTAACCAGCATTTTAATCAAGACCTCGATCCACCTACCGGAAATGGGTTGGAAGTTCATTACGGTGGCGATTACCGTGTTACTTCGGCCTACCTGAGCAGGGGAGAGGGCGCCGTTCGCGACATCGACGGACAGTCATACAACGATCCCCCGGAAAGGAGCGCCGATGATTATCATTATTACTATCCACGCCACATTGAATGGTACACTGTAGGCGAAGAGCTGGAACGCATCAACCTCATCAAGGAAAAAGTAATGGAATACGGTGTGATGGGCACGTGCCTGGCGAGCAACAATCAGTTTATGGATGGCTATGTACACTATCAACCCCCATCGAATTCAATGGATCCCAATCATGCAGTGGCGATTGTTGGATGGGATGACAACAAGTTAACACAAGCTCCCGAGCCCGGGGCATGGTTGATCAAGAATAGCTGGGGCGCCGGTTGGGGGCAGGATGGTTATTTCTGGATATCCTACTATGACAAACACTGCGGTCACCATCCCGAAATGGGTGCCATCTCCTTCCAGGATGTGGAAAGAATGCAATTTGACACTATGTACTATCATGATTACCACGGTTGGCGCGATACCCACACTGAGGTGGAATCGGTGTTCAATGCATTTACGGCCACCGAGGATGAAAAGATCATTGCGGTTAACTTCTATACGGCAGTTGATGATGTGGATTATGAAGCGGTGATCTATGATGATTTTGTTGCCGGTGAACTTCAAAACCCGCTGGCAAGTGTAAGTGGTACTGCCGAATATACTGGCCTGCACACCTTTAGTCTGCAAGACAGCATCAACATTCCCGAAGGAGATAATTTTTATGTGAAGCTAACCCTCTCACAAGGCGGTCACCCTTATGATCGCACCTCGGAGGTTCCTGTTTTGCTGGGTGCCGATTATCGCACACTGGTCGAGTCAACTGCCTCGGAAGACGAAAGCTTTTACATGGAAGGCGGCGAATGGAAGGACTTTTATAACTATGATGATCCCTCAGGTTACCAACATACCGGTAATTATTGTATTAAGGCCTGTGTGGTTCATGATGAAAACACCGCTATAAAAGAAAGAACAGGCATCAGAAGTACGCATCTTGAGCAATGCTACCCCAATCCGTTTACCGATCAGGCAAGCATTGAGTTCACTCTGGGTAAAGAAACCAATGTAGAACTTAGCGTTTATGACCTTTCCGGTAAGCTGGTGATGAAATTGGCTAAAGGCAACTATACTGCCGGAAAACACAAAGTGATTGTAGATGGTAAGAAGTTGAACAACGGTGTTTATTTCTATCAGTTAAAAACCCCGCAAACGACTATCACGCGCAAGATGGTGGTTAGTCAATAAACCACCGGAAAAGCTATACCTAAAAACCCCGGTAATTCTTTAGCTACCGGGGTTTTGTGTTTTAAGATCTGTAGTTTTTTATAATGTTTTTAAACCCCAGGATAGATGTTAACTATCATTGCCTCTACAATATACCATAGCAGCATATCATATTTTTTCATAATTTTCTACCCAAACCTGTAACATCGAAAAAATGAAACGGTCTTTTGTCCAAAAGAAATTAAGCTTGAAGCTGAATAAAACCAAAGACATACATCAGCATTTGGTGGACCGGTGCAAAACCGGCGATCATGAAGCCCAGCTTCAGATCTATAACTTATATTATAAAGCCATGTACAACACCAGTTACCGCATAGTGAACGATACCGCAGAAGCCGAGGATGTGATGCAAAACTCCTTCCTGGAGGCCTTCAGGAAACTGCCTAAGTTTCGCGGCGACTCCACCTTCGGGGCATGGCTTAAGCGTATTGTGATCAATAATTCCATTGATGCAGCTAAAAAGAAAAAACCTTACATTTCCCTTGAGGCGCAACCCGTAGATGTGATCGATAACCAGCAGGCGAATGAAGAGGATGTTGAGATAAATGTGCAGCGAATCAAACAAGCCATTAAGTCCTTACCCGATGATTACCGGGTGGTGCTCACGCTGAACCTGCTCGAGGGATATGACCATGAAGAGATCAGCCAGATTTTAAATATATCAAACAACAGTTCCCGAACCCGCTTCCATAGGGCGAAAAAGAAACTGTTGCAAATTCTTGAAGAACAAACCGAACCGACTGTTAATTCAAAAAATCAACGGCCATGAACAAGCTGGAACAATACATAAAAGATAACCGGCAGCATTTTGATGCCAATGAACCTGCCGAAGGTCATGAGGAACGCTTCAGGCATAAGCTTGAGCTGTTTAGGAACGATGAAAAGAAGAAGAGTTACTCGCGTTTTCGCTTTTATTGGCGGGTGGCGGCTTCAATCATCCTGCTAATTGGGTTTTCAATTGTTATGGTTCGATACCTGACTATTGAAAACGGCCAGAACTTGGGACAAGCTTCTTATGAAAAGCAATTACCCCAGGAATTGAAAGAGGTAAAAGGGTATTACTCAAGCCTTGCCCAGGAAAAGCTGAAACGTATCGAAACCTTGACCGCTAATGACAGTGAGGCTAACCAGGTAAAAGCGCAGGCCCTGCAGGAAGTTCAAAATATTGAAGCGAGCTCGGAGCAATTGGAACGCACCTACGTTAAGCAAAACAAAGATGAAAGGGTGTATAATGCCATTGTGAATAATTATCGCATTATCACCGGCCTGCTCGACCGGATCATAAACGAGTTAAACGAAGAATCAATTGAAAAAAAGCAATCAATGAACACAAAAAACAAAAAAGATGAAACATACCATGTTTAAATTTCGACAGCTGCTTCCGTTAATGCTGCTTGCATTTCTCACATCAGCTGCTTTTGCCCAGGAAGATTTCAAACGCACCGTTGAAA
The DNA here is from genome assembly GCA_021740045.1 of Bacteroidales bacterium. Taxonomy (GTDB): domain Bacteria; phylum Bacteroidota; class Bacteroidia; order Bacteroidales; family JAIPAP01; genus JAIPAP01. The sequence goes on along the minus strand of JAIPAP010000010.1, from coordinate 36,998 downwards.
AGGAGTTTGATGTCAACAAAAATGCCTTGCTCAAGGTAGAAAACAAATTCGGTAAGATCCATTGTGAAAACTGGAATCAAAATAAGGTATATATTGAAGTGACCTTTTCCATCGAAAATGCTTCCGAACGCAAGGCCGAACGCTTTTTTGAAAAGGTGGATGTGGAATTCAGCGCCGATGAAAACCTGGTTGAAGCCGAAACGCATCTCAAGTTCGATGACAATGGTGATCATGAATTCAGTATCGACTATATGGTGAAGCTTCCAAAGAGTATGTCGGTGGAGCTGGAAAACAAATTCGGCGACATTTTCCTGGACAAGCAGGATGGCCGGGTTGACATTGATTTGGCATACGGCGCACTTGATGCAGGTATGTTGAATCATACCAAAAACTATATAGAGATCTCTTTTGGAAGTGCTGAAATCGACTTTATTGCAGGCGGACAATTCGATACTAAGTATTCCGAAATTTCAGTAGAAGAAAGCAAAGAACTGGAGATTGATACCAAATTCTCGGAATGGGAATTGGGTAAACTTGATATACTTAAGCTCGACGCCGGTTATGAAGAGTTCGACCTGGAAGAAGTGGATGTCATCGACTTGGAGGCTTCTTTTTCCGAAGTAACAATTCACCGGGTTAAGAGTGAAGTCGTGGCCGAACTTAAATATGGTGAGATCGAGATCAAACAGATTGATAAAGGCTTTAAGCGCTGCGAATTGGATAATGCTTACGCCGAGCTGAATATTGGTCTTGAAAAAGGCGCCTACATTCAGCTGGATGCCGAGATCAAAATGGGGTCGCTCGATTATCCGAAAGATGATAGCAACATAACCGTAACCGAAGAATCATTTACCGAGGATTCCTATAAGGGCACCATCGGTAAAGGCGGCTCACCGTCAACAATGATTATAGAAAGCAAAAACGGTGGCGTACAGATTTATTTTAAATAAAGGTGATCCCGGAAAGGTGAAGGAAAATGTTTCGGGTCCTGCCCATATATCTGCTTTTTAGCAGCGCAAAAAGAACAACTAATTAAAATCCCCGGGGAATGGTTTCCGGGGATTTTTTTATTTTTACGGGTTCAAAAATCGATTAATGAGAAGCAGCAGCAGAAGAAAAGTTAATAGGTCGGTAGTTTTGAGAATGCATGAGATTTCACTCCTGCTTTTTTTTATCGTGTTGGTTCCCAGGCTTTCAGCTCAATCTAAGCAAGATTCACTTATCCGGGAATTGAACGCCATTAAAAATGACACCTCCACCATTAAGAAGATCGAGCTTCTCATTATGATCGGTGACGAGATGAAATTTTCGTACCCCGATTCATCAGAACAATATCTAAGAGAGGCTTATGATCTGGCTGAACAAAACAACTACCGTAACAAAATGGCCCAAAGCATCAGCGGTATTGGAGGGGTTAAATATGTGATGGGAGAATATGACTTTGCCTTGGAGAATTTTATAAAAGCGCTGCATATGTGGGAGGATACCGATAATAAGCGAGGTATCGCCGTAGGATTGAATAATATTGGTCTTATCCAGAATATGCAGGAACATTATCAGCAGTCAATCAACAATCATATACAATCTGCCGAAATCTGCAAACAGGTAAAAGATACACAGCTCCTGGCAACTAACTATTTCAACCTGGGCATTTCCTATGAAGCATTGCAACATTATGACAGCGCCTTGTATTACGCTAAACGAGCATTAACACTTGAAAGACAACTCGGCCGGCACAATGCCAGCTTGCGCATTCAAAACCTGCTGGGCAGGATCTATCTTGAAAAGAAACAGTATCAAAAGGCCCTTGATGCCTATCGACAGGTAATCAACGCACCGGACTATGAGAATAAATGGGAGCTTAGTTATGCCATGGCCGGCTTGGCTGAAGTTTATCATGAAATGGGCATTCTTGAAAAAAGTATTGAATATGGCCTGAAAAGTTATGATTTGGCCCGCGAAGTAGGCGCGAAATGGGACCTGCAAAATGTCACAGGCATCCTGGCCAAAAGCTTTGCCGGTATGGATAACTGGAAAAGAGCCTATGAATATCACCGTTTGCATAAAGTATACAGCGACAGTGTTTTTAATGAGAAACGTGAAAACCAGATCAATTATCTGCGGTTAAAGCGTCAGCAATCGGAAAATGAAGCCCTCCTGAATGAAAACCGCTTGCAGGACTTGATTATCACAAAACGAAACTACCAATTAACGGCTGTAATTGCCGGTGTAGTTGTGCTTCTTGTTCTGGCATTTCTTTTATACCGCAATAATAACCTCAAAAACAAGCGTAATAAAAAACTGAAAGCAAAGAATACCGAAATTGCCCGAAAGAATGAAGAACTCCAGGAACTTAATACAACCAAGGATACCTTGTTTCGCATTATTGCCCATGACCTTAAAAATCCGGTAAGTGTTATTAATTCCTATACCGAATTGATCATCGATGAGTTTGATGATTTCGACCGGGAAGAGTTGCTCGATATTACCCACAAGCTTCATAAATCGTCAAATGAAACCCTCAGGCTATTGGATAACCTGATGCAGTGGGCGCGCTCCGAAACAGGAACTGTAAGTTTTTCTCCTGAGAATATCGATATTCAACAGGTTTACAATGATAATTTCGATCTCCTGATGAGTAGTAGCCGTGAAAAAAAGATAAACCTTACCTCAGCGATACCCGAGGGGTTGGTGGCATATGCCGATTTCAACCTTACATCCACTATCCTGAGGAATCTTATTGCCAATGCCATTAAATTTACCGATGAAAATGGAAGGGTAAGCATTCAAGCTTATGAAAAGAATGAAATGATTGAGGTGTCGGTTCTTGATACGGGTACCGGAATGAGCCAGGAAACAATAGATAATTTGTTTAACACGGAGAAGGGCATTTCCCAAAAGGGTACCCATGATGAAAAGGGTACCGGCCTGGGACTGGTCATTTGTAAGGATTTTGTAGAAAAGCAAAACGGAACCTTATCTGTTGAAAGCGAATTGGGAAAGGGAAGCCGGTTTAGTTTCACCCTTCCCAAAGCGGCCAAAGAAGTTGAATAAAAGTTTATTTGATCATTTTTATAAAATCGTCTTCGGAGATGATATGAACGCTGTATTTCTTTGCTTTAGCATATTTTGATGGACCAAACTTTTTGCCGACAATTAGGTAATTGGTTCTTTTTGTAACATCAGTGTCGATATCAGCACCCTTCTCTTTTAGAATTCTAGCTAAATCATTTCTAGAATAATTATCAAATACACCGCTTATAACCACCTTTTTTCTATAAAAGGGATTTTGTTGATCACAATTTTCAAAATCTGGTTTCAATAGTTCAGATCGGATCTTTTCATGGTATGTTATAGGTGAAGAAGATTTTTTATTATAAGAATCTACTATAGATCGATCTGGAGAAAACACATTTGGATGAGAGGCTTTTATGAAAAGTTTGGCACATGCGATAGCATCAGATAAAGCATTGTGATGATTTAGTTCAATATTGTAACACTTACACGCAACGTCCAATGCATAACCAGTTATTTCATAAGTGCATAATAAACCTTTGAATGCAGGAATGGTAAGCTTATAGAAATCTAGCGTTTTGGTTAACACATTTATATCAAAAGAAATATTATGAGCAACAATAAATTGATTATCAAAGAATTTTGAAATATTTGGCCAAACTTTATCGAAACTTGGTGAATTTTCTGTCAATAAAGGTGTAATACCATGTATGTCAATATTTCTATAGGTGTATTTGTTTTCGGGAGGTTGTATTAAAAACTCTTTTGAATAGACTATTTCCGAATTTTCTACTTTGACAATTCCAAGTGAGCAGATAGTATTATTAAGTAATGTTGGTGTTTCAACATCAAATGCTGTAAAGTTCTTAGGGTTCATTTTTTTGTATCATTTTATTGAACTCATTTTCAGATATTATCTTTGTTCCAATTTTATTGGCCTTATCTAATTTTGAACCTGGACTTTTTCCTGCTAGAAGAAAATCAGTGTTAGATGATACACTTGATGATACTTCTCCACCTTTGTCTTCTATAATCTCAATTATCTCGTTTCTTGAATTATATGATTCAAACTGTCCAGTAATTACAAATTTATAATTTTTTAATAATGAGCCTTTTGATTTCCTATTTTTTTCTATTTGAAAATTTAATCCGTGTTTCTTTAATCTATTTATTAACTGTATATTGTTTTCGCTTGAAAAATAATTTTCAAGGCTTTCTGCTATATTGGGGCCAATATCTTTAACACCTACAAAATCATTTTTTTTAGAATTAATCATATTATCGATGCTTTCAAATTCTTCTACCAGGATTTTTGCAGTCGCCTCTCCCACATATCGTATACCCATCCCGAATAAAACCTTATGAAAAGGCTTTTCTTTAGATTTTTCAATTCCTTTACTTATTTTATCAAAGGTTTTGTTTTGTATGGAAGTTTTAGATACATGATTAAGATTACTTATTAGTTCTTTCTTTTTCTTATTCTTAAAAGATTCTTTGATGGAATATGCTTTATTATCACCTATTAATGTTCTAAGCTTTTTAAAATCAGCGATAAATATTTCATATAGATAATCAAAATTTAATGCAAGTGTTCGTGAATCCTTTTTATCTAAGTTTGGAATTTTCAGGGTGTTTAATACAGCCTCAATCTTATAGTCCCCATTATCTAACTCCCCATTAATAATCAATTCAAAATCATCAGATTTGAAAGGGCTTTCAATTGATTCTTTGATCTTATTATACTTTCTTTCATCTAATAATTCATCAGCCTGAGTGTAATTTTTCAAAAGGTTACTTAGTGTTTTGAACCGATCGGCTATTTTTTGGCATTCATTAACGCTAAGATCACTAATATCAAATAGACTCCTCCTAAATGCATATAATACTCTAGTAAAAGGAACAATTCCATAAGGGAACTTGATACTATCCTTATTTAAGGTTTCAAGACCAATTATTTCATTTTTCTTTTTATACAGTTCATATAAATCAGCAATATTTTCTAATAAACCCTTATCAACAAGTAATCCTATAAGTTCTTTAAAAAGTCCTTCTATATCCATTGCATCCCTGCTACAGAAATGAATTATCCGCCCCTTTATCTGCGGCGGGCAGCCCTGGGAATTGGGACAAAAATGAGCTGCTTCTCCCGGAAGCCTTTTCAGTTCCGAGCTACATTCGGGACAATATTGAATAAACTCAAAAGGCTCGGCATTAGTGGGCCGTTGTTCAACATCCACCCCCACAATCTTGGGAATGATCTCCCCGCCTTTTTCCACATATACTTTATCACCCACCCGCACATCCAATTGTTTAATAATGTCTTCATTATGCAGGGAAGCTCTTTTTACGGTGGTACCGGCCAAATGAACCGGTTCCAGTTCGGCTACCGGGGTAACGGCCCCGGTGCGGCCCACCTGGTACTTGATGTCGTTCAAACGTGTAAGCACTTTATCAGCCTTGAATTTATAAGCGATTGCCCAGCGGGGGAACTTGGCGGTATAGCCCAGCTTTTCCTGCTGACTAAAACTGTTTACCTTGATTACAGCCCCATCGATCTCGAATGGCAGCTCATGACGGATTTCGTCCCAGCGATAAATGATTTTCAGGATTTCATCAATGCTCTTGGCAGTGGTGACTTCATCCGATACCGGGAAGCCCCATTTTTTGGCCTGCATCAGGTTGTCATAATGCGTACGATAGGGGAGGGCATCGCCGGTGAGGCTATAGGTGAAGAAATCGAGCGGGCGCTGAGCCACCAAGGCCGAATCCTGTATTTTCAGGCTGCCGGCAGCAGCATTGCGGGGATTGGCAAATGGTTCCTTGTTATCTCTTTTACGTATATCATTCAGCCTTTCAAAACCCTTACGGGGCATAAATACTTCACCTCTTACAAAAAACTCCTCCGGAAAACCGTCGCCCTGGAGTTTAAGCGGAATGGTATTGATGGTTTTGATGTTGTTGGTGATATCGTCGCCCTGGATGCCGTCGCCACGTGTTACGGCCTGTTCCAGGTAACCGTTTCGGTAAGTCAGGCTGATGGCCACCCCGTCGAATTTCAATTCGCAAACGTATTCAACTTGTTCGTTAATGGTTTTTTTAACACGGTTATTAAAATCGCGAAGTTCCTGTTCATTGTAAGTATTATCGAGCGAATAAAGCGGGTATTTATGCGTTACGGTGGGAAACTCCTTGGTAACTGTCCCGCCCACACGCTGGGTGGGTGAATCGGCGCGCATAAGATCGGGGTGTTCTTTTTCGAGCTTTTCCAGCTCCTTAAGCTTCATATCGAATACATAGTCGGCTATCTCCGGCTTGGCCAGCACGTAATATTTGTAGTTGTGTTTATGCAATTCGTCGGTAAGCTCATTAATGCGTCTGCGGGCCTCTTCTTTATTCATAAGGTTTGTTTTTTATGTTAACAAAAAGCCGATTCAAATGGTTTGGGCAGTTTAACGTTTGGAAAAGGAACCGAAAAAGGATCAGTCGCAGTTTTCAAGTAATTCCGAAATTTGAGCAAGGTTCTGTTCCTTGGTTTCCTGCCTAAGTTTCCGGGCCGATCCGGTAAAGTACTGATGCTCGGAAAGGAACTTTCGCTGGAGTTTGTACCAGTCCCGTAACTTCGTTTCGTAACCCATCATCTTCCATTCGTATTTCAGCATATGGGCGATCATAAAATAATCATCGCGGCCAAGATAGTCAAGATCGGCATCGCAAAGGATCTTTTCGGGTAATGATTTGGCCCCTTGCGGCAACCGGGTCCTGTCGATCATCCTGTTAATTATGCGGATTTCCTGGGGCGAATAGCCGAATTTAGGGAGATGTTTACCGGCCATTTCAATAGACACATCTTCATGGTCTTTGTATTGGTATATTAAACCGGCATCGTGAAAATAAGCGGCCGTTTCGAGTAGCACCAGGTCATGACTGTTGACCTTTTCCATTTTGGCAATGCGGACCACGGCGTCACGCACATCGAAGGTGTGCTGGATATTATGGTAAAACAAGGCCGGTTTGAGTTCTGTTTTCAGTTTACTCAGAATAAAATCGCGTGCTCGTAAAAAATCCATACCCGATCATTATTAATAACGAAGGTGTAAAGATAGATAAAAAAGCGATTCAAGGGAATGGATTAACAGGCCTAATCCTTGTGAATTACCGTTCAATCATCATTTTCCCACTGCCAATAGTGTCATTACCAATGATCTTATAAAGATACACACCCCGCTTTAGATGATGAATCGGTATCTTGTTATGTGGTTGGATATCTTGCTGCAACACCAACTTTCCTTCAATATTGTATAGCTCAACAGTAGCTTGCCGCCAATCTTCAGCATCAATGCTAACGTAATCATTGGCCGGATTCGGGTAGAGCCTTAACGTATTGTTGGCGACTTCTTCAAATCCGTGGGGTGGACTCAGGTAGTGGTAGGAGCCTCTCCTCACGAGAATCCATTCTTCATTGCTAATATCCCAATCATAGCTGTGCTCAAAGGTTCTTCTGGTGCTATCATAAGTATAAACAATTTTGCTGTCGTTGTACCATGCATTTGCTGTATCGTTCCAGGAGAGATGTTTAAATAATGTTTGATCACCGTTCTCATTGTAATCGTATTCAATTCTGAACATAGGGTCCCAATCATTTATCGAAACATCCCAAAAGTAATTATCTACTACCTTTACATTGAAATCGGAATTATAAATGACGTCAGTTTTTATTTCTGCTTCCCATTGGTCGCCTTCCGATTCACGAGAATAAAAGATTCCCGTTTTGTTCCACTCGTCATGATAAAAGTATTCGTTTTTAGCTATGTTGATCCATTCGCCGCTATCTTCATCCTCGAAATATTGGAGGTTGATGATTGGTTGATCATTCGCGTTATATATATTATCACTTTTTCTATGCAGCTCCCATTCACCAGTTTCGGCATTCCATTCGGAATATAATTGGTAATCTTCAAGTCCTTTGTCAGTATAATAATATTCATATTTGCTATGTGGTAGCCAGTTGCCTATACCATTTTCAGAAAACGAAAGGGTTTTACTTTTTTGATTTCCATTTATATCGTAGGTGTATTCATACTTAGAAGCTGAATACCATCCCTGTTCATTTTCATCCCAGTTGTATGCAATATCCTTGGTCATACTCCCTTGCTCATTATAAGCAAATAGTTCTTTTTGATAAGTAAGCCACTGGGTATTAGCCGAATCTCTTTTTTCGCGGAAAATGCTGTCCCATGCAGGCTCTGACTCAGCAGTTGATTTCAAATGGGGACATAATTTTTCTAGGTTATTAATCCCTGAATTACTTGTAATTACAGGCCCGTTTCCATCAAGAATGGTAACGGAGTTTACTGTTTCTAACGTATGATGCCTGCTTTCCGGAATTTGTGCAAGGCTGTTAATGGTAAATAATAAGGCTACTGTAAAGTAAATGATTGATTTCATGACGTTTGAAATTTAATGAATGACTTTGGTTTTCTTATCACCCCAAAGGTAATTAAATATTTATTGAAAATCAATTCATTATTAAAAAGTGTGATAGAGGTAGGGATTATCTTTGAAAGAAAAAAAGCCCCCATATCCGGGGGCCTTTGGAGTTATAGAAACTCATGGTTATAGTAGCCTGGAGAATCCGGATTAAAATCCGAGTATCTCGTAATTGAATTTCCTTGGATTGATACACATCACCGGGATCTGGGAGGTGTTAAAGATGATCTGCTCATCATAGGTTCCCAGGATAAAGCTGGTGAAATTGGTATCGGGGTTGGTCATAATCATGATCATATCCGAGTTGGAAGCCGTGGCATAATCGATGGTTTGTTTGGCAAAGTTACCACTTCTTTCGGCCACTTCTTTGGTGTATTCAACGCCGTTTTTCTCAAAGTAAGCGGCTATTTGATCTGCTGCCTGCACTACACCTTCGCTGGCATCGTGGATGCGGTAAATGTGGATCTTGGCCCCAAACTGCTTGGCAATAAACACGGCCCACTTGGTCTTTTGCCACGGTCCGGCATCGCTGGTAATGGGCAGAACAATATTGCGATATCCTTTTTCAAATGAGCGCTTTTGCACCACGATAACCGGTACCGGCGAACTGGTTACCACCTTAAGGGCATAGCTTCCGGTAAGATGCTGCATACCCACTTTACCGTGTGTTCCCAAAAAGATCAGGTTGGCACCGATATCTTTGGCCACCTCAGCGATGGTTGAAAAAATGCTACCTTCTTTTGAAAGATATTCAACCTCAACCTCCTTATGTTCAGCCTTGATATCACCGGCGATTTTCTTCAGCTTTTCATCTAATGCAGCAACTTCTGCATCATTTTTCTTCAGATATGCCCTTGTATCGCTATTGATCACATGAAGCAAATATACCTTGAAGTTAAGGAATTTTGCAGCTTCAACAGCCTGATTGATCGCATTGGCACATACTTCCGAAAAGTCGGTGGGTACCAATACAATATCGTTCATTTTTGTGTCCATATAAACTTATTTTTATTTCCTGGTTAACGGCATTTTTGACTTAACAAAAATAGAAAATTTATTTTTCCTACATTAGCATCCCTAACTATAAAATGTATAATTATGAAATCACGTGTTATTCTTTCGTTTTTATTATTGTTTGTGACGTCTCAACTATTTGCCCAAGGACGATTAACTCCGGAAAAAATGTGGAAAATGGGCAGGGTAGGAGATTTGCAAATATCCCCTGATAAAAGCACCATATTATATGGTGTATCAACCTATAACCTTGAAGCCAATAGCGGTCAGCGCGATCTTTATATCATGAGCCTTGAGGATAAGGAAGCCGTAAAGGTAACCAGCTTTGGCGGTTCGGAATTCAATGGCCGTTTTCGTCCCGATGGCAAACGCATTGGTTTTCTTTCCGGCGAAAGCGGGTCGGTGCAGTTATGGGAAATGAATCCCAACGGGACTGATAAGCAGCAAATAACCCACATCGAGGGTGGGATCACCGGCTTTAAATATGCGCCAACCATGGATAAAATATTGGTTACCAAAAATGTAAAGCTGGATAAAACCCCGCAGGAAGTTTATCCCGACCTGCCCCAGACCAACGTACGCATCATCGATGACTTGATGTACCGCCACTGGGATGAATGGCATGATTACCGCTACAGCCACATTTTTGTAGCCGGTTATGAAGATGGTAAAATGTATGAGCTTGCCGACATTATGAAAGGAGAACCCTATGATTCACCCACACAGCCATGGGGCGGCACGGAAAAGATCGCCTGGAGCCCCGATGGAAAGAAAATTGCTTATACCTGTAAAAAACTCACCGGAAAAGATTATTCAGTAAGTACCAACACGGAAATTTACCTGTATGATACTGAAGCCAAAACAACCGAAAACCTCAGCAATGAAGGTTTCGACGGATATGATATGGACCCTGTATTTTCGCCTGATGGAAGCCGGATGGTATGGATGAGTATGGAAACACCGGGATATGAGGCCGATAAAGAGCGTATGATCCTTTACGACTTTGCCACAGGGGAAACCACCAATCTGACTAAAGATTTTAACTATAATGCTTCCCATTATGTATGGGGGCCGAGAGGTGATGAAATCTATTTTATAAGCGGTATCAATGCCACTTATCAGTTATTTTCCATCGACCTTAAAAAAGAAAAGATCAACCGGATTACTAAAGGCCATCATAATTACCAGTCGTTTGTTTTGGCTGATGATGGACTTATCGGGACAAAAATGTCGATGTCGCTGCCAACCGAAATTTTCCATGTGGATAAAAAAGGCAATGAGGAGCAGTTAACTTTTACCAATAAACCGGTATTGGATGGTATTACCATGGGAAATGTCGAAGAACGCTGGATAGAAACCACCGACGGTAAGGAGATGCTTACTTGGGTGATCTATCCCCCCAATTTCGACCCGGATAAAACTTACCCGGCCTTGCTTTATTGTCAGGGTGGTCCGCAGAGCGCTGTAAGCCAGTTTTTTTCTTATCGCTGGAATTTCCAGATCATGGCAGCGAATGATTATATTATAGTTGCGCCCAACAGGAGGGGGCTTCCCACCTTTGGACAGGAATGGAATGCACAGATCAGCGAGGATTATGGTGGACAGAACATCAAGGATTATTTTTCGGCTATCGACGCGGTGGCTAAAGAAGCTTTTGTGGATGAAAATCGTCTGGGCGCTGTAGGAGCAAGTTATGGCGGCTTTTCGGTGTTTTACCTGGCCGGCCATCATGAGGGGCGTTTCAGCGCTTTCATCTCTCATTGCGGGATGTACAATTTCGAGAGCTGGTACGGCTCAACGGAAGAATACTGGTTCCCCAACCATGACCTGGGAGGACCTTTCTGGGAAGACCCGCGCCCCGAAAGCTATAAATACTCACCGCACCTGGCTGTTGAGAAGTGGGACACGCCTATTTTGATCATTAGCGGCGGAAACGATTTTCGCATTCCCTACACCGAGAGCATGCAGGCATTTCATGCAGCACAACTGCAGGATATCCCAAGCAAGTTCCTGTTTTTCCCTGATGAATCACATTTTGTGTTACAGCCTCAGAATGCTGTACTATGGCAACGCGAATTTTTCGGATGGCTCGACAAATGGCTAAAATAAAAATGTATGAAGCGGATACTGAAAGCATTACTCGATCATCATACCTATAAGGTTTTATTCTGGATATGGCTGGCATTGATCGTTATTTTGTCATCCTATCCCGATTTATCGCCCGATGAGGAAAAAACAAAACGGCTGTTTAGCATCCGCCTCGATTATCTTGCCCATATTATAATGTACCTGATCCTATCCATGCTGGTGATCCTGTGGAAAAGTGGCTTGGAAAGGATCAGGTTTAAAACGGGCATTATTTATACCCTGTTGCTGATTGCTTTTTCATATGTGGAAGAGTTGCACCAAAGCATTATTCCCGGGCGCTCTTACAACATCGTCGATTTTATTTATAATAGTCTGGGCGTGATATTGGGGTACTTTACTGCTTTGTTGTTGATTAAGTATAGAACATTCGAAAATATTTTTAATCGTTTTGGAAAAGGACACTAAAAAAGATTTTTTTATTGGTTTGCGAAAATGGTTTGTCGATTATGCCGAATCATTTTGTGATCTGGTCGACGAACCGGAAATGATTAGAATGAAGATCAATCATTCGCTACGGGTACTTAATGAAATACGGGAATTGTCGGATGAATTATACCTAACCGATTATGATGTTAATCTCGCCGAAATAATGGCCTTATTGCATGATGTGGGAAGATTCCGGCAGTTTTATGAATACAAGACCTTTTCCGATAAACAATCAATCGATCATGCCGAGCTTGGTCTAACGGTGATCAGGGAAAATGATTTGCTTGCAAAGCTTTCAACTTCTCATCGGGAAATGGTTTACCAAGCCATTGCCAATCATAATAAAGCCAGGATCGATGAGAACTTAACCGGCAAATCCTTATTTTTTGCCAGGCTGCTAAGAGATGCCGATAAGTTGGATATATTTAAGGTAGTAATCGCGCATTATCAATCCGATCAGTCAAACTCCACACTTGAGTTGAACCTGTCTAATGACAATCGTATATCCGAAAACGTTTCCAATGCCATTTTAAACAAAAAGATGGTTGATCTGTATAGCATACAAACACTTAGTGATTTTAAGGTACTGCAAATATCATGGGTTTACGATATAAATTTTGCCCTGGCATTTGCCCGCATTCATAAAAGGGGCTACCTTCGTTCAATTGCCGAAACAATGAACGGACATTTGCTGGTTGTTCCAATGCTGGAGCAATTGGAGCGTTTTTGTAAGGAGAATATGCATGGATAAAAGGGAGTAGTATGAACGTAATAGCCGATAGCGGATCATCTAAAACCGACTGGAGCCTGGTTAAATCGGGCGTGGTGTTGAATACGGTAAACACCATGGGATTTAATCCTTTTTTCATTGGTCATGATCAAATTGTGGAAAGCCTTGAAAAAGAGCTGGACCCATTCCTTGAGAAAGAAAATATTGAACACGTCTATTTTTATGGGGCGGGCTGTGGATCGGAGATTAAAAGCAGTGAAATGTATGATGCACTGCGTCAGTATTTTATAAATGCTGAAATTATCGTTGAATCCGATTTGTTGGGGGCTGCAAGGGCTTTATTCGGTACTGTAGAAGGAATTGTCGGAATTTTGGGGACAGGTTCTAATTCAGGCTATTACGATGGTGTTCAAATAGCGGAAAGAATTCCTTCATTAGGATATTTCTTTGGAGATGAAGGCAGTGGCGCCCATTTGGGCAAAAAATTGCTAACGGCCTATTTGAAAAAGCATCTCCCCGGGGATTTAAAAAAGGCTTTTGATGAACGTTATAATCTTGATTTAGTGAGTATTCTGGAATCTTTTTATAAAAACGATTATCCCAACCGCTTCTTAGCTTCTTTTACCGTGTTTATCGCTGATCATCGTGAACATCCCTTTATCGAAGACCTTATATATTATACCATAGCTAAATTCTTTACCGACCAAATCAAGCATTACCCTAAATCAAAAGAGATTCCTGTAAGCATTATAGGATCGGTTGCCATGCAATTTAAAGATGTGATTTATGAAACCGGCAACAAATATGATATTACAGTAAATGAAATTATAGCCAAGCCCATTCAACGCCTGGTGGAATTTCATAATAATCATCCGGCCATCTGATTATGTGCTGGTTATATCTTACTTCTTAGTTTGAATGTGTCCAAAGCATTTAATAACAAACCCAATAAAGTTCTATTCAATCGAATTTATCCTATTAATGAGCAAGATGTTCTAAATCCTGCAATTTTTTCAATACAACAAGTTAAGACAGTGGAATTATTATTTAAAATCAATTTGAATTGGATTGATTTAGAGCATTGTTATTCCAGCTTGTAAGACTGACAGAATGCCTGTATTTACTGAGCTTTAAATCCTTTTTAGATGTTCTTCGGGGAACGCACCTGAATTGGCAAGGCGAACAAACTTCCCGGTTGGATGTTAAATGATATATTTTAGTTGATTATATGAAAATAGAGATTTTTATGGAGGATGTAATTACCTGTTGCATAGGATTTAATTGGGGTTGGCTTGTTTATAATTAACATTATATTAATAAATTAGGTTTGTATATTAAAAAATTTTACTATACTTTTGTGGCGTCGAAACAAATAGGAAATTGGTAATTAGGTTTATGGGCAAAATAAAAAACCCAATGTACTATATGAAAAAATTCGACAAAATGAGCCTGTTTACAGGCGATTTGTTAGCTGGTGATTTGGAGGGGCCTGACTATTTCCCGTGATAGTTTGTGTATTCATTGCGATATTCCGTATAACATTACATTGATAATGTAGACCGGATAACGAGATATTTTTTTAACTAAAAGCAATCAAAGTTTAATTAAAAGGATTGAATTATGAAAAATTTAAACATTTGGAGAGTAGTGTTAGTTATGTTGAGCGTGATTTTTATGGGTAGCTTGCTGCCAAAAAAGTCAGTAGCACAAGACGATGGATTTAAAGTTGGTGGTGCCGTACGTTATAATGTTATAGCAACCAACTATGAAGGTGGTGCCAGTAATTTAAATCCACAGTTTACATGGGATACATGGCGTTTGAACGTTGATGGTTCAGTAGCCAATGTTGACCTGAGTTTTGAATATCGTTTTTACCCCACATTTGGTACTCATTTTATCCATCATGGATATTTGGGTTATGCCTTTTCCGATAATGTGTATATGGAGTTAGGTGCTACCCAGGTACCCTTCGGTATTACAACATATGCTTCGCACTCATGGTGGTTCCAGGGGCAGTACTATGTTGGTCTGGAAGATGATTATGACATGGGTATCAATTTTGATATCACAGGCGAAAATTCAAAGCTTTCACTGTCATACTTCCGTCAGGCAGAGCCGGAAGGCCCGGTTTACGGAGGTGATGTAACTTTTGGTAATGCAGGTGCAGGTCGTTACTCCTATGATATTACGCCCGGTGGCGTATTTGGTGACACTACGGCCTCAATTCGCGAGCTAAACCAATTTAACGCCCGCTATGCTTATAACATTAGTGATAGTTGGGAAGTAGGTGTTTCAGCACAATTGGGCGGCATTTACAACAGTGTGCTCGACGAAGCTGAAATGGGAACCGCTTTTGCCGGTCACGTAGTTGGTAATTTCGGTGGTGGCTTCAATCTGAAAGCTTCTTACATCAATTACAACTACAATGCTAAAAACGATGCCGGTGATGATATCGAGATGGTGCAAATGGGTGCCTATGGATTTAACTACCCGGTAGCGAAAGAAGCTAGCATTTATGCTGTTGGCTTAGCTTATTCAATTCCGGTTGAATGGGGCCCAATCTCAAGCATTCAGCCCTATGTTGATTACACAATGATCGACAAGGCCAATGAGGACTTTTACGATACTCAGCACCTTATTCCCGGTATGCTGGTTACTGCAGGTAGCATTTATACCTATATCGACTATGCTATGGGTAAAAACCAGCCATGGTTAACCGAAACCTTTGGTAAAGGCTTGGGTACCGGTGTTGAAGATCCCGATTGGAATACACGTTTCAATATTAATATTGGCTATTATTTCTAAATCGATGATTTATTAGTTATATTTGTGTACTCAGCAAAGCGCTGTTTTTAACAATAAACTAATAATCAAAGGGGTATAGAAATAATGAGAAAAATGTTGAATCGAAAACGATAAAAATATCTATCGAAGGAAAGTGCAACTTTTTATAAAAGTGCACTTCCTTCGGTTTTTCGTTAGGTTCAATGGTTTTTAAAGTGTATTTAAAGCACGATTCATCCGGATGATGTTTCTTTGATAAAAAGACTATTCTTCAGGTTTACCAAAGGAAATTATTATTTCGGAACACATCAATGAATATTGTGTTGAATAATAGTGGAAGTTTAGATAAGTATTATGGAAAATGAGAATAAACAAGTAAAAATTAAGGTTGAAGATCTGAACCTGGTTTTCGGCAGCCGCAGGGATGAAGCCTTAAAGCTCACAGAGCAAGGTATGAGTAAGGCAGAGGTCCTCGATAAAACAGGCTGTACGGTTGCCGTTAACAATGCCAATTATTCCATATACGAAGGCGAAGTTTTCGTAGTGATGGGATTGTCAGGTAGCGGAAAATCAACCATGCTGCGTTGTTTCAACCGGCTGATCAATCCAACCTCCGGACATATCTATATCGATGAAAATGATATAATGGTATTGGATGAAAAGAGCCTCCGCGAAATGCGCAGGAATAAAATGACCATGGTATTCCAGAACTTCGGACTGTTACCGCACCGGACAGTAAGCTCAAATGTGGCTTTTGGAATGGAGATCATGGGCAGAGATGAAAATGAACGGCTTGAAAAAGCCTACAAAACAATTAAGCAGGTCGGGCTCCAGGGTTATGAAGAAATGATGACCGGCGAGCTCAGTGGTGGTATGCAGCAACGTGTAGGTTTGGCCAGGGCACTGGCTACCGATCCGGAAGTGTTGCTTATGGATGAGGCCTTTAGTGCGCTCGACCCCCTGATCAGAACGCAGATGCAGGAGGAACTGCTGGAGTTGCAGAAAAAAGTACAAAAGACCATTGTTTTTATTACCCACGACCTGGACGAGGCGCTTAAACTAGGTGACCGTATTGCCATTATGAAAGATGGCGTTATCGTTCAAATTGGTACACCCGAAGATATCCTGATGGAACCGGCTAACGATTATGTGAAGGCATTTGTTGAAAATGTTGACCGTAGTACCATTGTTACCGCCGGATCGGTTATGTTCAGGAATCCCCCTCATGTGGATATTGAGCGGCATGGCCCTAACTTTACTTTACGCCTGATGCGTGAGACAGGAAAGGATGTGTTACCGGTCCTCGATAAAAATGACCATTTCTTAGGGTTCGTAGTCGATAACGATGTGGCTGAAGCCAAGAAAAAGAATAAGAGAAGTGTGGAAGATGTGGTCATTAAAGATGTGCCTATGGTTGCCGATACTACTCCCGTAGCGGACATTCTTCCGTTTTACCTCGAATATTCATTACCGGTAGCTGTAGTGGATGATGAGAAAAACCTTATTGGCCTGGTTTCTCACTCCGCCGTTATAGCAGAAATGATCGGTAAGGAAGAGGAAGAAGTAATCCAAATTAAAGAAGGAGGAACTCACGAATGATAGACATTAAACTTGGTGAATATGTAGAACAGGCGATTGACTGGCTTTCGGTCAATGCTGCCGGATTCTTTAACGGAATTACAGTAGGAATTGACGGCATAGTCGATTCTTTGGAATACATTCTGATGCTTCCCCATCCTTTCCTAATGATGGTGATTATTGCAATTATTGCATACCTTATCATGGGAAAAGGAAAAGGTTACTTTTCCAAAGCCGGTCTTAAAGCCGGTGGCGGAATGGCCCTTTTTGTCATTATCGGTCTCTTCGTCCTGTATGGTATGGGATTTTGGGAGGAGACCATGCAAACTTTTGCACTGGTAATAGCCTCTGCTTTACTGGCCATCGTTATCGGGATACCGGTAGGTATTTATGCTTCGAGGAGCGATAGTTTGGATTCTGTGATCCGTCCTATATTGGACTTTATGCAGACCATGCCTCCTTTCGTTTATCTGATCCCGGCCATTTTGTTCTTCAGCGTGGGTAATGTCCCCGGTGTTGTAGCTACTGTAGTGTTCTCATTGCCCCCGGCGGTTCGTCTAACCAACCTGGGCATTAGGGGTGTACAAAAAGATGTGGTTGAAGCTTCCCGTTCATTCGGATGTACCGACCGCCAACTCTTGTACAAAGTGCAAATCCCATTAGCCATGCCAACTATCCTGGCAGGTGTTAACCAAGTCATCATGCTGGCGCTTTCGATGGTGGTGATCGCTTCTATGGTTGGTGCCGGAGGCCTTGGTCAGTCGGTTTATAAAGGAATTCTTAAAGCCGATATGGCACTTGGCTTTGAAGCCGGTCTTGGAATCGTGGTAGTGGCTATAATCCTTGACCGCTTGAGTCAAGCGGCCGGAAAATCTCGGAAATAGATTAGTATTATTATGAAATAAAACCCAGAAAAAACTGAAGTTAAATCAATTAAAGGAGTGTACATTATGAAAAAAATTAAGTTTAATTTAAGAACCGTATTAGCACTGTTGATCGGTGTTAGCATTATTGGTTTGACCGCATGTGGCGGTGCAGGCCAAAAAGAAGGTGAAGAAAAAGCGGCCGAAGAAAAAGGCGAAATATCAATTCTTTACCCCAACTGGGCCGAGGGTATTGCCTTTACCAACCTGGCAAAGGTAATGCTTGAGGATGAAGGTTATGATGTAACCATTACACCTCTTGAGCCGGGCCCAATTTATGCTACCCTGGCCAAAGGTGATGCCGACTTGTTTTTCGACGCTTGGTTACCTCATACCCATTCAGATTACTGGGAGAAGTATGGTGATAAGCTCGTAAAACTCGGTGAATCATTTAGCAACGGAACCACTGGTTTGGTTGTTCCTCAGTATGTAGAAATCAACTCAATACCGGAACTCAATGACGTGGCTAAGAAGTTTGACAATGAGATCATTGGTATTGGTAGCGGTGCCGGTATCCACAGGAATACCGAGAAAGCTATCAAGGAATATAACCTCGATTTAGAACAGGTTACTTCCAGTGGTCCCGCAATGGTTGCCAGCTTGAGAAAAGCATACAATAGTCGTGAGCCTATTGTTATTACAGGATGGAAGCCTCACCACAAGTGGGCTAACTTCGACCTGAAATACCTGGAAGACCCCAAAGGTGTCTATCCCAAGGACGTTTGTGCCATCCTTTCACGCAAGGGATTCGAAAATGATTTCCCAACTGTTGCCAAGATGTGTGCTAACTTCAACCTGAAAGAAACCCAGCTTTACGATCTGATGGGTAAGATCAAAGAATCTGATCAGGATGCGGAAGTTGTTGCCAAGGAATGGTATAACAACCATAAAGTATTGGTAGAATCATGGTGGCCTGGAGAATAGCACTTATTTGAACCACCATTTTACGATCATCCGTCGCTTTGCCGGCGGATGATTTTTTTTGTGTCCATACCCGCTTGAATGGCTCTATTGAACATAAGATTCCAAGC
The DNA here is from genome assembly GCA_021740045.1 of Bacteroidales bacterium. GTDB lineage: Bacteria > Bacteroidota > Bacteroidia > Bacteroidales > JAIPAP01 > JAIPAP01. Next base: position 17,862 of record JAIPAP010000010.1, on the reverse strand, counting down.
ATTGTTAAACCTATGAAATAAAAAAATAAAAAACATCGGAGGTTGAGAAAATGAAACACAATGGATTGAGAAGAAATTGGAAAACAGGACTTGGTGGATTGCTGATGACATTATTTTTGATCATGGGTTTTCAGCCCAAGGCTGATGCACATTGCGAAATTCCATGCGGTATTTACGGAGATGAAATGCGTATCGATATGCTTTATGAGCATATCAAAACCATGGAAAAGTCGATGAATCAAATCACTGAGCTTTCGGCAGAAGGAGACAAGAACTATAACCAATTGGTCAGGTGGGTAATGAATAAGGAGGATCATGCAAAGAAATTCCAGGACATTGTTACCCAATATTTCCAGCATCAACGGATTAAGATTAAAGAACCCTCCAATGAAGAGGAGTACAACCGCTATTTAAAACAGCTGGAATACTCCCATAAATTACTGGTATATGCCATGAAAGCCAAACAAACAACTGATTTAAAGTACATCGAAAAATTAAGGGAAACATTGGGTAAATTTGAAAAAGCCTATTTTGGCCCCGATGCACACCGCCATGATGAAGAAGGTAAACACATGCAAGACTAAAAGGAATGCTTCAACAAAAAAACGTGGCCGCCTGAGCCGCGTTTTTTTATACCTTTTCTGACAGAAAACCGGCTGTGTATGAGCTTTTTACCTTTACCACATCCTCCGGGGTGCCCTCACAAATAATATGACCTCCTTTTTCACCGCCTTCGGGCCCTAAATCGATCACCCAATCGGCGCTTTTAATTATTTCCATGTTATGTTCGATAATCAGGATGGAATGACCGTTTTCAATCAAAGCCCGCAATGATTTTAGTAATTTATTGATATCATGAAAATGAAGACCTGTTGTGGGTTCATCAAATATGAAAAGGGTAGGGGTGTGCGAATATCCTTTTGAGAGAAAAAAGGCCAGTTTAATGCGCTGAGCCTCGCCTCCACTAAGGGTGCTTGATGATTGTCCCAATTTTACATAACCCAGTCCCACATCGACAAGAGGCTGCAACTTACCGATAATACGTTTTTCGACAGTAGACCTGTCTTTTTCCTTCCCACTTTTGAAAAAATCTATAGCTTCATTAACCGTCATATCCAATACATCGGCTATGGACTTTTCCTTGTATTTGATTTCAAGCACTTCATTCTTAAAGCGGGATCCATTACATTCTTCACAAGTGAGTTCAATGTCGGCCATGAACTGCATTTCTATCTTAACAACTCCTTCGCCTTCGCACTCATCACACCTTCCCCCTTCGGTATTGAAGGAAAAGAATCCCGGCTTGTATCCACGCATTTTAGCCAATGCCTGATCGGCAAACAAAGCGCGTATTTCATCGTAGGCTTTTACATAGGTGGCCGGATTTGAGCGGGATGAACGCCCAATGGGGTTTTGGTCTACTAATTCCACCCCGGCAATGCTGTTCATATCTCCATCCAGGCGATCGAAATCACCGGTTTTATCGCTGTATCCTCCATAGTGCTTTTTAAGGGCACGATAAAAAATATGCTTGATCAAGGTGGTTTTTCCCGAGCCACTCACCCCACTAATCACTGTAAGTACATTTAATGGAATTTTTACCTGAAGGTTTTTCAGGTTATGTTCCCGGGCGCCCTTAACCTCTATGTATTCTTTCCATCTTCTTCGTTCATCAGGCAGGTCGATAGCCTTTTCCCGGTTCATGTATTGTGCAGTTAAGCTCTCCTTATCATCAAGAAGCTGTTGATAATTACCCTGGAAAATGATCTTGCCACCATGATTACCGGCGAGTGGACCCATGTCGATGATCTCGTCAGCAGCTTTAATGATCTCCTCATCATGCTCAACCACAATAACGGTATTTCCCAGGTTCTTTAGTTGTTTCAATACCTTAATCAGCCTGTGCGTATCGCGCGGATGCAACCCTATGCTCGGTTCATCGAGGATGTACATGGAACCCACCAGGTTGCTTCCCAATGAAGTCGCCAGGTTGATCCGTTGCGATTCTCCCCCGGAGAGACTGGACGATAACCGGTTTAGGGTTAGATAACCCAAACCAACATCGCTCAGGTAGCTCAACCTGTTTTTAATTTCTACCAATAAGCGGGTAGCTATGGCCAAATCGTGACGGTTGAGTTGAAGGTTATTGAAAAAGGGTATAACTTCTTTAATGGGCAATAAAACCAAGTCAGTAATGGATTTTCCGCCTACTTTAACATAATTGGCATCTTTTCTTAGCCTGGTTCCCTGGCAGTCGGGACAAACGGTTTTTCCACGGTAGCGTGATAGCATTACCCGGTATTGTATCTTATAGGATTTGCTTTCGACGTATCTGAAAAAGTCATCCAAACCATTAAAATAGCGGTTACCGGTCCATAGTAGTTTCTTTTGCTCCGGGGTGAGCTCATAGATGGGTTTATGAATGGGAAAATCAAATTTATAGGCATTCATGACCAGTTGATCTTTCCACTCGCTCATTTTTTCGCCACGCCAGCATGCTATGGCATCTTCGTATATCGATAGGCTCTTGTTTGGGATTACCAGGTCTTCATCAATACCGATAATACTTCCAAAGCCTTCACATTTTTTGCAAGCACCAAAAGGATTGTTAAAACTAAAGAGATTGGGAGTAGGTTCTTCAAAGGTTATCCCATCCAGGTCAAATTTGTTTGAAAAGCTTTTTCGGATGGGAGCTTTATCCTTGTTTAAATACTCAACGATGCATTCTCCATCACCTTCATAAAAACCTATTTGAACCGAATCGGCCAAGCGGGTCCTTAGGTCTTCATCATAATGTTTAACTGTTAGCCTGTCAATAACCACATCGAGGTCATCGGAATTGAAAGTGCTAAGTGCCCCGTTGTTTAACATATCTTCGATGCGGTGGACTTGTTCCTGCACTGCAATACGGGCAAATCCTTGTTGCATCAGAATTTTTAAATGATCAAGCAGGGAGCGATCTTTTTCCTTGATCAATGGGCTAATGATCATAACTTTAGCCCCTTCGGGCAGCGAATAGAAAAAATCAACCACATCGCTAACATTGTGACGTTTAACCTCTTTTCCTGATTTGGGAGAATAGGTTTTACCAATACGGGAAAAAAACAGCTTAAGGTATTCGTAAATTTCTGTTGAGGTACCTACAGTAGACCTGGGATTTCGGGTATTTACTTTTTGTTCAATTGCAATAGCAGGGGCTATACCTTTTATATAATCAACCTCGGGTTTACTCATGCGACCCAAAAACTGCCTGGCGTATGAACTCAAACTTTCCACGTATCGACGCTGTCCATCGGCATAAAGAGTGTCAAAAGCCAGGGATGATTTACCGGACCCTGATAAACCGGTAATGACAACAAATTTATTTTTGGGAATGGCTAACGAAATATTCTGCAAATTATTTACTTTCGCACCATTAATAATGATGAATTTTTTAGGATCTAATGCATCCAATGAGTCTTTGGGCATAGTTGTTGCAATTAAAATAAGTGTGACTTATGATTATTTTTGCAATTATTAAAAATTTAATTTAAATTTGCATGGATTTTGTAATTAAAATAGATAAACGAATAGTTTTAGAATTCATTTTGCGAAATAAAAAAAGGAGGAAGGTTATCGAGTAAATATTTACGATTCGTAATTGAAAATTAAAAAAGGGAGGCCTAATTATGAAAGCCCAAATTGTAAGCGACCAGGAGCTGATTCGTAAATATTTGTCAGGTAATCAAGCGAGTCTGGAGAAACTGATCAGTCGCCATAAAAACCGTGTTTACGCATACATTTTAATGTTGGTGAAAGATAAGCAACTTGCTGACGACATCTTTCAGGATACTTTCATTAAGGTGATCAATACCTTGCGTTCCGGTTCTTATAAGGAAGAAGGTAAGTTTATCCAGTGGGTAATGCGAATTGCACATAACTTGATCATTGACTACTTTAGGAAATCGAAACGAATTCCTGTGGTTGATAATAAAAACGAAGATTTCAACATCTTCGATACCATAAAATTCACCGATGAATCAGTGGAAGACCGTATGGTTAGTGAACAGATCCATAAGGATGTTCGTAACCTGATTGATCTATTACCTAAAGAGCAGAAAGAAGTGCTGGTAATGCGTCATTACGCAGGCATGAGCTTTAAAGATATAGCTGAACAAACCGACGTAAGCATTAACACAGCCCTTGGACGTATGCGTTATGCATTGATCAATCTTAGAAAATTGATTTCCGAGAAAAATATCGTGTTAACTACGGCTTGATCAACTGACAGATAAAAATCAAGCTCACGTGTAATATAGTAGGTGTGCTGTGCGTTAGCAATACAAGTCTGATGTTTAATCAAATGATTGCTTATGGACAAAACACCTACTCCGCACAATTTTCTATCGAACATTTTGAGAACTGGGCTAGGCACTGAAGAAGATGAATGGGAAAAATCCTTGAGTAACAGTGTTTCACCCAGTGATAGAGTCATTAAAAACATTATGAGTTATTCGAGGGCTCTTTCGGTAGTAAAATCAAAAAAAGCAGGGATGTTTAGTTTACTGCTGAATTAAGACCCTGAAATGAAATTGAGAAGTCCCCCTCGCCTTAGGCAAGGGGGATTTTTTTATACCTGCTTGAGTTTCCATTTTCCCCGTTTAAAAATGGCTAGAGCCATTAGGGTCATCAATGATTCAGCAATGATAATTGAATAGTAAACACCCTTTTCCTGCATCCCAAAATATATTGCCAACATATACGCGAGGGGGATCTCAATGATCCAGAAACAAAGTATATTGATCTTGACAGGAGTAGCAGTGTCGCCTGCACCATTAATGGATTCAACCAATACCATTCCTAAACCGTACATTACAAATCCAAAGCTAATGATCTGCAAACCAGTACTGCCACTGCTGATTACCGATGTTTCTGATAAAAACAAGCCTAAGATGGTTTCGGGCAAAACGATAAATAAAATCCCGATAACCCCAAGCAACAGCATATTAAGCTTTCCGGCCAGCCAAACACTGCGCTCTGCCCGGAAAGGCTGCTTTGCCCCCAGGTTTTGCCCCACCAGGGTAGCAGCTGCATTACTAATGCCAAGCGAGGGCAGTATAACAAAAATGATCACCCGTATGGCAATGGTATAGCCTGCAATTACTTCACTGCCAAATTCAGCTATAATCCTTACCAGCCCGATCCAACTAAGGGTAGACACCAGATGCTGTGTTACTGCCCCGGTAGATAACCTGAAAACGCTAAGAATGATCTGCCAGTTTATTAGAAGATGCCGGCGCAAAATCCGTAATCGTTGCTTACCATTTGCCAGTAAATATACCTGGTAAATTATTGCTAAACCTCTGCCTATGGTGGTTGCTATGGCAGCTCCTTCCAAGCCAAGGGCAGGAATTGGTCCAAGTCCGAATATTAAAATTGGATCCAACACCAGGTTCAATAGGTTGGCAATCCACAAAACACGCATGGATATGGCCGGATAACCCGATGACCGGAATACGGCATTAATGATAAAAAGCAGAATGATGGTGATGTTGCTACCCAACATAATGGCCGTGTACATGTGCATTTCATTGTATATGGCCGCAGATGCACCCATTAATTTCAATAAATCCTTGGAAAAGATAATCCCAGGAACAGCAATAAGCACTGAAACAACAATTCCGGTAATAATGGCCTGGACTGCCGAAATAGCAGCTTTTTCATGGTTTTTCTCACCTATGCGGCGGCTGATCAAAGCAGTAGTGGCTATGCTGAAACCAACACCAAGAGCATAAATAATGTTGATAAGCGATTCGGTGAGCCCAACTGTTGCAACAGCCTCGGGGCCTAATCGTGAAACAAAGTAAATATCGACAATGGCAAATACCGACTCCATAACCATTTCGAGTACCATGGGAATGGAAAGTAAAAGAATCGCCCTTGGCAGGCTGCCGTTAGTGTAATCATACTCGGTGCCACTTATCGATTGTTTTATGATATTGATAAAGGCTTTAAATGAATGCCGGTTTATTTTCGATATATCAGTTAATTGACTCATGGTCGTTTTCGTTTATGCAATGGATTTAACATTCGTTTCAATTTTCGCATTCCATTCGCGTGTTCTACTTCAGTTTCCAGGGACAAGACCCTAAATCGTAAATTGTCAATAACTGCTTTCATTGTTTTAAATTTTTGGTTAATAATTACATATAATTCTCCCTGGCGGGCTCAGCCACGGGTTTTGAATAAACGAGATGTAGCCGGAAATCCGCTTTACGGGGTTTGTTTTATTGGACTGTAAATCGCTTCATATGACGATCTCATTTGATGGATGTTGCAAAAGTAGTATAAAAGCTTTTAAAAAGCCACCTTAGCTAAAAGAATGAAAAAAAACTCCTGCCATAACCGGCTTTAACGCTTAAAGCCCAGCAGCAATCGCAGGTATAATGACGGTTTTGTTAGCATTTTACGGGCATCGAGGTTATTACCCATTTTTAGGAACAAGTTGATAATACTTTGATTGTCCTTGGCCCTTTTGAACAGGAAGTTGAATAATTGTTCATACCGGGTTAACTGATGAAGTTTTTTGTTTAGCTTGAATTCTTTACCTAAATATTGTCTTATTCTTTCATCGTAGGCTTTAAGTGAGTATTCTTCGGGGTTTTTACCTGAAAGGAATTTAATGATGGTTTCGGCAGCTAACCGGCCACTGATAAAAGCGTTGCCGATACCTTCGGCAGTGAGGGGGTCTCCTAATCCGGCTGCATCTCCTGTTAAAATAAAACGGTTGCCCGAAATCTGCCTTTTTTGAAGGCCCATGGGAATTATTTCTCCTCTAATGGTGGAAATTAACTTGCTTTTCGCAAATCGTTCTCTAAAAAAAGGTTCATGATTTGTAAGCTGCTCTAGTTCATGTTTCAGGTTGATGGCTCTTTTCCGGTAGTCTCTGTAAGGTAAACCAACTCCTATATTGGCTTGGTTATCGGGTAAGGGAAATATCCAAAAATAGCCGGGATTTAGTTTTCGGGTGAAATAGATCTCAACGTAATTATTAGCATCAAATCCTTTTACATTTTCATAATATGCCCTGAGGCCAATGAAATAGGGGTGATTCTTGTATCGGTAACCGGTGAGTTTTTGGGCGGTTATGCTATGTGCCCCGTCAGCGCCAACCAATACCTCTCCGGAATAGGTGTTTTCATTTGTTGAAACCTGGCATTCTGAGTTATTGCATTCAACATGGATAACTTTTGCACCGGTGATCAAATCCAGATTGTTCATACCCTCTGCCGCTTTCATCATGAAATGGTCGAAACTTTTTCTTGGGATAATATAACCGGCGGCATCATCGGGGTTTTGAGCCAATGCATAGGGAATAGTGAGTTCGGTAAAATTGGGCGAAGCAAATTTAATACCGTAGCAGGGGAGTTTTTCGACCAGTTTGTGAAAGTTTTCATAAATAGGAGATGGAAGGGTTTTAATATTGGAAATAACTTTATCGCTTAGGGCATCACCGCAGATTTTTTCCCGGGGGAAGGTCGCCTTATCAATCACCAGGGTGCTGAGTCCTGCATCAGCAAGTCTTATGGCACAATTGAGTCCCGAAGGACCGGCCCCGACAACAATTACATCGTAGTGTTTCGTTTTTTCAGGCATGATAGTTTTTTCTTACCCGGGTTTTGGTGCTGATAGTTTTAGTGAACTGTCTATTTTTGCTGTAAATTTAAAACAAATGATTTCAAAGAAGGAAAGATACCGGTTATTTATTGAATACTTTTCGAAGCATCAACCCGAAGCTTCCACTGAACTTACCTATACCGATCCCTATGAGCTGCTGGTAGCCGTTATCCTATCGGCCCAGTGTACCGATAAGCGGGTGAATATGATCACCCCCGGTTTTTTTATGAAATTCCCCGATGCACCTTCACTTTCAAAAGCAACCATTAAGGAGGTATATGAGCTGATCAAATCCTGTTCGTATCCCAATAACAAGACCAAACACTTGGTGGGTATGGCTAAAACGCTGGTCAATGATTTTGATAATGTGGTGCCCTCCGAAGTGGATCAATTACAAAAGCTGCCTGGAGTGGGTCGCAAAACGGCTAATGTAATTGCCTCGGTAGTTTATAAAAAGCCGGCTATGGCTGTAGATACCCATGTATTCAGGGTAGCCGAACGCATAGGTTTGACCACCAACGCCAAAAATCCACGTGAAGCCGAAGAGCAGTTGGTAAAACATTTACCGGAAGATAAAATCCATGTTGCCCATCATTGGCTAATCTTGCATGGAAGGTACATATGCCAGGCCCGGCGGCCAAAATGTGAGGAATGCGGGTTGACCGATTTTTGCAAATATTATCAGAAAACTATTAAACCATCCCAGTGATAGCCTTTAAATAGGTTCATAAACAAAAATTCAACATTACCGGTTAATATCTTTTCATTGGAATTATTCGATAATTTGTTTTATTTTGTAACTCATTAACTTAAACATCATGACATACTTAAAGATAGGTGATAAAGCCCCGGAGTTTAAAGGCGAAGATCAAAACGGAAATAAGGTAGTCCTTGATGAATTGAAAGGATCGAAAGTTATTTTATACTTCTATCCCAAGGATAATACGCCGGGATGTACAGCCGAAGCTTGTAACCTGAGGGATAATTACGAAGCGCTGCTCAATAAAGGATTTAAGATCATAGGTGTTAGCCCCGATAGCCTTAAGTCGCACCAAAAATTCAGCGAAAAATATGAATTGCCTTTTCCATTGATCCCCGATCCGGATAAAACGATCATTAAGGCATACGGGATTTGGGGTCCCAAAAAATTCATGGGCAAGGAATACGAAGGAGTGCATCGCACAACGTTTATCATTGATGAGAGCGGCTACATGGAAAAGGTGTTCGAAAAGGTAAAAACAAAAGACCATACCAACCAGATCCTTCAGGAGATGGGATTGGAATAAATTAATTAATCTAAAGCGAATATCATGGCAAAGACCAATCAAAAAGAAGATAACAACAAGGAGAAGCTGAAGATGCTTCAGACTACCCTTGATAAAATTGAAAAGACATATGGCAAAGGCACTATCATGAAGCTGGGCGACAATGCCGTGGTTGATGTGCCGGCCATTTCAACGGGTTCCATTTCACTGGATAATGCCCTTGGTGTAGGCGGAATTCCCCGCGGCAGGGTTTGTGAGATTTATGGCCCGGAATCATCGGGAAAGACCACCCTGGCGATTCATGCTATTGCCGAGGCTCAAAAAGCAGGAGGAATAGCGGCATTTATCGATGCCGAGCATGCCTTCGACCGCTTTTACGCCCAGCGCCTGGGCGTTGATACAGAAAACCTGCTGGTTTCACAACCCGATCATGGTGAACAGGCTCTCGAAATAGCCGAAAACCTGATCCGTTCAGGGGCCATCGATATTATCGTGATCGACTCGGTGGCAGCGCTTACGCCTAAGAGTGAAATCGAAGGTGAAATGGGCGATTCCAAGATGGGGCTCCAGGCAAGATTGATGTCACAGGCTTTGCGTAAGCTTACATCAACAATTAGCAAAACCGGATCGAGCTGTATATTCATTAATCAACTGCGCGAAAAGATAGGAGTGATGTTTGGAAATCCTGAAACTACTACCGGTGGAAATGCCTTGAAGTTTTATGCTTCGGTAAGAATGGATATCCGCCGTACCGGCCAGATTAAATCGGGTGATGAAGTGGTAGGTACCCGTACCAGGGTCAAGGTAATTAAAAACAAGGTGGCTCCGCCTTTCCGCCAGGCTGAATTCGACATTATTTATGGCGAAGGTATTTCTAAAATAGGAGAGATCATCGATCTGGGTGTTGATATGAACATCATCAGAAAAAGCGGTTCCTGGTATAGTTATGGTGAAACAAAACTGGGACAGGGCCGTGATGCAGTGAAGAATTTGCTGATGGATAACCCGGAATTGGCCGAAGAACTGGAGAAAAAGATAGTGGCCAACCTCAAGGGCGAAACCCCTAACGAATCACAAGAGCAACCCAAAGAGAAATAGTTGAAAATAATTTTTTGGCTCATCGGCAGTTATTGAAAAATAGCTGCCGTTTTTTACATAAGGAAAACCATGAAGCAAAACATATTCATACTGGCAATAGTTGTCCTGGTCATTAGTATTAATGCCTGTAAAACAGATAGTGATCAAAAAGAAGGACAACCGGATAAACAGGCAACGACCAATAAAGATGATACATTAAACCGTTTAAACCAAGCCATTGAGGCCAGTCCCGACAGCGGGAATCTTTATAATGCCCGGGCAAAGTATTACCTCGATCATAAACAGATCAACAATGCCCTGCGTGATATTAATAAAGCCATACAGGCCGATAAAAATGAAGCGACCTACTATGTTACCCTGGGTGATATCTATCTTGAAATGGTTAACCTGGAGCGCAGCCGCGAGATGTACGACAAAGCTGCCCGGCTGGATGATTCGGTGCCGGGATCTTTCCTGGGTATGGCCAGGGTCCATATGATACTCGAAGAATATGACAGGGCTTTTAATATTCTCGATCGTCTGCTGGATAAGAATAAGCATCCCCAGGCATATTTCTTAAAAGCCATAGCCTATGAAGAACAAAACGATACAGCTAAGGCCGTTAAAAATCTGGAGCTGGCTGTGGCTCATGATAAGAAGTTTTACGACGCCTATAAGGAACTGGGCATATTATTATCGGAACAAAACGATCCCCGGGCCGCCCGTTATTTTAAAAAGGCGATTGAACTGAAGCCGGGAATTAAAGAATTGCATTATTTACTGGGGCTTCATTACCAAAAACTGGGAAAATATGATAAAGCCTTTCTTCACTATGACACCCTTTTGATGCGCAATCCGAACTATAAATATGCGCATTATAACAAGGGCTATATCAACCTGGTGTATGAAGAGGATTTTGAAGAAGCCATAGAACATTTTCGCAAGGCCATACAAGTTGATCCGCAATACGCCGATGCTTATTATAACCGGGGCTATGCCTATGAACTATTGGGCGAACTGGATAAAGCCAGCCGGGATTATAATAAAACGCTCAAAATAGCAACCAATCATCAAAAGGCTATAGAAGGCCTGAACCGTCTCGACAGGAAACGTCAAAACTGAAAGTAAGGATTAAATTTACTCAAATTCAGTACGGATGTTCCGCAGATCTTCCAGGAGTTGTTTGGTAGCTTCTTCGAGCTTATTATAGGTGGATTGAATATGTTTAACGGATTCCTCCGGAACCGTTTTTTCTTCTGATTGATTGATCTCCTTGGTAATATCTTCCAGTTCTTTTGCCAATTGGTGTGGTTCGGTGTAGGTGAAATTAGCAATTACCCCTTTAAGGCTGTGGGCATTAAATTGCAGGTTCTCAAAATCATTGTCTTCGATATTACGTCTTAACTTTTCAAAGCGCTCCGGATATTCTTCAATAAACATATTGATAATCTCAAGCACTACCTCTTTATCAAAGGCTTTGTAATAATTTGTGAATTTTTCTTTGTCAATCATGTATTTTTTCTTTAGGTACCCCAACGTCTTTAAATACAAATTTAATGAATAAATATGTATGGTTGCAAAACACCGGCTTCTTTTTAGCGGTAATTCGAATAATTATTGATAAAAGTTCCTTTGCTTGATCTACAAATGGGAAGAGGAGCTTTCCACAGACTTATTTTTCCTTTTATTCTCGTCGATCTGATGTTTTAATGATTGTAATTCACAACTTTCGCAGCTGCTGCTACTGCAATCTTTACATTTACCCAAGGGATCTTTTACTTTCTTAACTATTTTGATGCCGGCATATATAAAGGCACTTACTATTATAATGATGGCCACTATTTCCTGTATCATATTGATTTACTCCCTGTTAAATAAATAAACTGCCAATTTGATAAACGGCAAACGCCATTATCCAGGCCATTCCTGTAGTGTAAAATATGGTGAATATAGCCCAGCCCCAAGAACCCGATTCTTTCTTAATGGCAGCTATTACAGCAATACATGGAAAGTAAAGCAGGATAAAAACCATGAAAGAAAAGGCGATCAAAGGATTATAGAGGTTTTCTCCTTTGCGGGGGCCGCTGCTGTACGTTTGTGTCCTGAGTTTTTCAACCAGCGAACTGCTGTTGTTGGTTTTATCGGGATTGGCCTGGTACAGCACCCCCAGGGTTCCTACTACAATCTCTTTAGCCGCTACCCCGGTTAAGATAGCCACACTCATTTTCCAGTCAAATCCCAGAGGTTTCATAACCGGTTCGATGGCTTTTCCTATTTGACCGATAAATGATTGTTTCTGGTGCTTGCTTTCCAGTTCCATTTTTAATTCAGAGGCGGTTTTATCCATTGCTGAACCAGTTCTAATATGCGAAAAGCTGGCAGGTTGAGCTGCTGCTTGGGAATAGTTGTTTCGGGCTTGTTCTATCTTTTGCTCGTATTCGTTGATCAGCTCATGGTTCCGGGGAAAATAACCTAAAGCCCAGATTATAATAGAGGCCACAAGAATAACCCCTCCAATCTTACGCAGGTATTGCTCGGCGCGATGCCACATGTGTTTCACCAGGGTCCTTAATGTTGGAAGCCGGTATGGCGGTAGCTCCATTACAAAGGGAACTTCTTCACTTTTGAAAAAGATCTTCTTAAACAACAAAGCCGAGAGAATAGCCACAACCACCCCAATGGTGTATATAAGAAATAATATGGTTCCCTGGAAACTTACAAAAAAGGCGCTGATCAACAAGACATACACCGGAAGCCTTGCGCTGCATGACATAAAAGGATTGATAAGCATGGTGATGAGCCGGTCGCGCTTGCTCTCGATAATGCGTGTGGATAATATGGCCGGAACATTGCAACCAAATCCCATCAGCAGGGGAATAAATGATTTACCGTGTAGTCCGATCTTGTGCATGGCCCTGTCCATTATAAACACAGCCCTGGCCATATAGCCGGTATCTTCCATGATGGAGATGAAGAAATACAACAAGAGGATATTGGGTAGAAAAACAACTACCCCTCCAACACCGCCTATGATGCCATCGATTAGCAGGTCTTTGAACATACCCTCGGGCATGCTGGTATGGAGGATGTTTGATGTGTTTTCCACCAGCCTCTCGATCCAGTCCATGGGGTATTGCCCCAGCTTGAAAGTGGCATAAAATGTTAGCCACATAAAGAAAATGAAGATAGGTAAGCCCCATACCTTGTGGGTGATAAACGTATCGATGATCTCGCTTTTCCGGTGCCTGAGCTTGAAATTTGGTTTGAGGGTTTCCTGTAGCGCTCCGGCAATAAAGCCATATTTGGAATCGGTTATAAGGGTTTCGGCCTCATCTTTTAAGGCCTGTTCAATGCGTTGCTTTTCAAGTTGGGCTACATCCAATATTTCATCGGCATTCTGACAGGTTTGAACACGCCTTACCGCATCTTCATCCAATTGCAGGAGCTTGATCGAAAGGTAACGGGATGAAATACGGTCGGTTAATTCATAATTCTCTTTTATCTTAATATGTTCCTGTATGGCCTTAATGCTGCTTTCAATGGTATTGCCATAGTTAATGTGAATATGCCTTACGGTTTCATCACGGTCTTCATGTACCTGTACGATTTTACTGAATAATTCCCTGATGCCTTTTCCCTTGGAGCCTACCGTGGGAACAAAAGGTACACCAAGCATCTTACCCAATAATTCATAATTTAGTTGGTCACCGCTTTTTTCCAGCTCATCGTACATATTCAACGCTACCACTACCTTGATGTCCATGTCGATAAGCTGGGTAGTTAAATAAAGGTTACGCTCCAGGTTGCCGGCATCGATCACATTCACTACTATGTCGGGCATTTGTTCCAGGATGTGATCCCTAACGAAGAGTTCTTCGGGAGTGTAGGCGGTAATGGAATAGGTGCCGGGCAGATCGACCACATTAATGGTGTAATCATCCAGCTTAAACTTGGCTTCCTTGGCATCAATAGTAACTCCACCATAATTCCCCACTTTCTCCCGCGATCCTGATGCCCAGTTGAATATGGTGGTTTTTCCGCAATTTGGGTTGCCTACAAAAGCAACATTGATCTCTTTTTCCTTCTTGATGGCGGTGCGCTTGAGCAACTCGTCATCGATAGTTCCGTTGAATTCACCGTTTTTGAACTCACGGGCTTCCGATTCGGCAACTACTTCGATCATGCGGGCTTCACTGTTGCGAAGCGAAACATTATAGCCCATCACCTTGTACTCCACCGGATCGCGCAATGGAGCCTTGCGAATGGTTTTCACTTCTTTACCCACCACAAAACCCATTTCGATCAATCGGTTACGGAAAGCACCTCTTCCCTTTATCTTGGTGATAATGGCCTTTTCGCCTTGTTTTACTTCTGATAGCCTCACTCCAGTCCCCTAAAAGCTGATTAATTTAGATTTGTTATAAATTAAAACAAATGTAGCTGATTTTTATTATTCGCCGTACAGCGGCAGGCTAAAATTTAATTCTAAATTATGGTAACGATAAAACTGTTTTTGTTATTACGATAACAAATTGAATAACTTAATGTAGATAAAAAGCAGTATTCCGGGAATAAACCATCAGCAATTTTTTCGGGGTTTACCCGAACCTATAAATCACTATAGTCATCCTTGTGCTGGTAGGTTAGGTAGTGCAGGACCTTGATCCCTTTTACAATGCGGAATCCCCAATGTGTTTTAAAGAGTTCTTTACACTCACTTACAGCATTTTCCTTAGCTTCACGGGAAGTTTGCTGGTAAAGCATAATAAAATCCTTCAAATCCTGGTACACATCGGTATAATTATCGGCCAGGCTTCCTTTGATGGGGTCGTTATGGGATGTTTCGCTATGGTCGATAAAATAATACTGGTCATCATCGGCCAGTTTGTCGCGCAACTCATTAAAGATAATTTCCCAGTTTTCTTCGGTTACAAAGCGCTGTATGGTTTCGGGATTGGTGGGCTCCAGGTCGGGGAGGAGGGATCCTTTAATGTAAAGCAAGGGACTGATCTTTCGCAAATACTGAAGGGTGTCTTCCTTGGAATACTTATGGACCTTTTCAATAAATAAGCAATACTCATTGGCTACGGTTAACATTTCCAGTACATTCTTGGAATAAACCGGTTCATTGGGAATTTCATTCTCCTGCATACTGTTTTGTTTTTGTGTCACAAAAGTATAAGAATTTTTCATTATCCACGGCACATTGAGCTATGCAGGGCGGGAGCTTGGTGTTGCATACTAAGCGCAAAAGCCCATCAATGCTGTTATTTGCTGGCTGGTTAACCATTTTTTCTACATTGCCTTGGCATTAGCTATGATCTTTTAAAATAAATGCTATTTTATGATATATAAGTAATTTAAATATATTACATTTGTGAATATAAACGAAGCCCTATGAAACGTACTGTACCCATTATTGCAATGATCCTGGCCATACTTGGACTGCTTAGCCTGGTTATGACATTTTTTTATGAAAGTTTTTGCGTGGTGTCCCTTAGCTTGTTTAGTGCTTCGGTGATCTTATTCATCATATGCGCTGTTAAAGGATGTTGCTGTGTGATCAAAGAACAGCATGAGCAGAAACTGGAGCATAATTCTCAATAATCAAGGAGGTTAAGTTGGATCAGGCATGGGTGGTTTGTTTTTGGCACAAACCAGGCTTAGGTTAGGTACGCTTATGTTTTCGGCCACAGCCTTACATTTTACCATAAACAAAAATAGAGTCTATTTTTCGCATGAATCATCCCCGGGGCTTTTAAAACAGGCAAATATCCCGGCTTTTGCCTTTTCATCACCAATGAAAAAGACCAGGTCATTGGCCTGGAGTAGAAAATTATCCTGGGGTTGAGAATAAACCTGCCCTCCTCTGCTCACGGCAAGCAAGCTGACTTTATGTTCGTTAAGAGCCCGGCAGTGGTTAATAGGGTTACCATCCATAGGGGAGTTTTTGCACACGTGTACCGAGATGATGTTTGGCACCGGCGCTTCGACGGTTACCCCGGAATAGGCATCCTCGTTTACCGAAAGTTGGCGAAACATGCGGTAGTTATCGGATCTTACCCGGTTTACCAGTTCTTCTATCTGATTACGCGGGACCAGGTATTTGTTCATTACCCGGGTAAAGATCTCTACGGAGGTTTCAAACTCTTCCGGGATAACCTCATCAGCACCCAGTTCGTATAAATCATGCATATCGCTTAAAAAGCGTGTACGTATGATAATATGTAGCTGGGGGTTGATCCTGCGGGCTGTTTGGGTGATCCTGCGGGCTGAAACCGCATCGGCTATGGTTACCACTAAAATAAGGGCTTTATGGATCCCGGCATGCTCGAGTACGGTTTGCTGTGCAGCATCGCCATAAAAGATGGGTTCTCCTTTTTCACTTTCCTCCCTTATAGTTTGTGGATTCATCTCGATGATTTGATAACTGATGCCGGCGAACTTAGCGGCCCTTGAAACATTGCGTCCGTTAATGCCGTATCCGACAATGATCAGATGATTTTCATACGTTGTTTCCTCATCGGGTAAAGCCACAGCACCTTCTTTCCAGCGTTGCGGCAAAGGGAGCTTCAATATGGCATCGGCCACACGCGGTGCGCCTTTTATAATATAGGGCGTTGCGGCCATGGTGATTACCGATACTGAAAGAAATAATTGATAATTGTGGGCAGACAAAAGCTCATGATCCAGGCCTATTTTTGCCAGGATAAATGAAAATTCACCTACCTGGCTCAGGGTAAGCCCTGTGATAATGGCAATACGCATCGGATAGCCCAGGGACAGGCTGGCGGCGCTACCCAATAATGTTTTTATGATCAGTACTATAGCAGTGAAGGCAATGATCAACAAAGGCTCTTCCAGTAAAGTGTTAATGTTGAAGAGCATTCCAATGGAAATGAAAAAGAAACTGGTGAATACATCAAGAAAAGGAATGATATTTCCGAAGGCTTGCTGGGAATATTCCGACTCAGAAATGATCAAACCGGCCAGGAAAGCTCCCAGGGCAAGGGATAAGCCTATACTATTGGTTAACCAAGCCACGGCAAAGGCAATTACAATAATGGATAAAACGAATAGTTCGCGGCTTTTGGTTTTGGCAATTTGGTACATGATCATGGGGACCAGCCTGCGGGCAGCAAAGATCATTAGAAGGATTATACCGGCCGCTTTTAAAATAAGCAGTAAAAATGATTGTCCGATATTGGTTTCCTGCCCGGCTATAATAGGCGTGAGCAGGATCATGAGTACGATAATAATGTCCTGGTAGATTAAGATGGCCAGCGAAGTCTGCCCTTGCGGACTACCCAGTTGGGCTTTTTCCTGTAACAATTTCAAAACAATAGCTGTACTGCTCAAGGCAATTAAAAACCCAATAAACACCGATTCAGGGATTTTACCGGTATAAGCCCGGGCTATAAAGAAGATAACGGCAATGGTTAACAGTACCTGCAAGGAGCCTCCCTGGAAAACAGCTTTTTTAATCTTGGCCAATTGCTTGATGGAAAATTCAATACCAATGGTGAATAGCAGGATGATCACACCGATTTCAGCCAGCATTTCAACTTCATGTATGCTTTGAATAAGTTTAAAACCATTGGGACCTGCAATAATACCGGTAATTAAGTACCCGATAATAGTAGGAATTTTAAAGCGGTGGCATATCAACACTACAACGATAGCCAGACCGAGAATGATCACAATGTCTTTGAGCAGCAAGAAATCCATGATGATTTAGTTTATTGCATGTAAAAATAATCATTTCGGTTAGATTATTTTAAGGATAACTACTGAGGAACTGCAAGGCAATTATATATTGATCTGAGTATATATGATGATAAGTGTTATTTAGAAGGGTGGAATG
>JAIPAP010000133.1 GCA_021740045.1 Bacteroidales bacterium | reverse complement strand
CTGGGGAGCTAAATAACTAGGGGTAAGCAATAACTTACCCCTTTTTTATTTCCAGGAACATGTTCTATATCTACTTCCTTTATTCCCAAAAACATGACCGGTATTATGTCGGGCATACCGACAATGTGACCAGAAGGCTGGAGGAACATAACAACAATCCCCGCTTAACCTACACCCATAAATTCGGACCCTGGGAACTTAAGGCTGCTTATCCCGTGGGAACTGATCGTGGTGATGCCCTGAAAGTTGAGCGGTTCATCAAAAAACAGAAAAGCAGAAAGCTTTTGGAAGAGTTGACCGGTAATCATGAGAAATTTAAGGCATTATGCAGATATGTCCTGCATGTTGCATAGCTCATCCCGATGATTATCGGGAGGTTAGAGTCCCGATCCGTCGGGATTAATCAGAGGGTCTCTCGCCTGAGGCGAGACTGGGGAGCTGATTTTGATAAGGTTAAGGCGTTTTCTTGCTCATTTTTCTATTTTCAGGATATATTTAGTTAAAAGATTCATCTATAGTACCGCATTACATTAAGAAATTTTTAACTTCGTGGTAGGGTATTATGAGGGACTATCATGAGTGATCTCAGACTATTATTTTTTCTTAAACTTTTTCTGCTTTTACCGGTAGTGTTACTAAGCACTCCGCCGGGAGGTAAACCCTTTATTATCAACTTTCCTAAAGATGAATTTAAAGCCGGCAACCAGAATTGGTCAGTGGCTGTAGATAATCATGGAATTGCATATTTTGGTAATAATAAAGGTCTCTTACAGTTCGATGGGGCTAATTGGAGCCTGAACAAAATGCCGCAGGAGGATGTGGTTCGTTCTGTATGTGTCGGAAACCAAAACCGGATTTACGTGGGGGCCTATGAAGAATTTGGTTTTTTTAAACGGGATGAAAAATCCCGGTTGTCTTATGTATCGTTAAGTGATAGCCTCGATCAGGATGTTTTTCATAACGACGAAATCTGGAGAATTATAACATTCCATGACAAGGTTTATTTTCAATCATTTAATTCGCTGTTTGTTTATGACGATCAATCGGTAAAGATGATTTTTTCGGGAATGCCGGTGGTATTGCTGTTAAAAGTTCGCAACCGCTTATTCATACACCGGGTTGGAAATGGATTGTATGAATTAAAAGATGAACAGCTTCACCTGGCTAGGGGAAGTAAAGTACTGTCAGGAGATGAAGTAAAATTCATGTTGCCGTATAAAGAAAATAAGTTTCTGGTAGGGGCTGCTCAAAAAGGATTATACATCTATGATGGAAAATCATTTACTCCCTGGAATATAAAATCAGCACCGGAAATTCGATCGGCCGAAATTAATTGCGGGCTTTATTCGAACAAGCAATATGTGATAGGCACTATTGTGAATGGTATATTTGTTCTAAATAATAAAGGGCAACTTCTATATCATTTGAATACGGATAATAATCTTCAAAACAATACAGTGTTATCACTTAATAATGATGCCCACGGAAATATCTGGGCCGGACTCGACCGAGGAATCGATTATATTGATTTGCATGCACCACTCGATTTTTACATTGATAAATCCGGGATAATCGGCTCTGTTTATGCAGCAGCTTTTTATAAAAATAATCTATGGATAGGGACTAACAGAGGACTGTATAAATACCGGAAACATTTGAATAAATCATTTACCGATCCAATCTTTATCAAAGGAACACAAGGGCAGGTTTGGGACTTACAAGTGTTCGATGATCAGTTAATTTGTGGTCATAATAGCGGCACATACAGGGTTTCATTAAAGGGGAACTTAACCAAATTATCTGATGTTAATGGCGGTTTTTGCATCAAAAAGGTAAATTTTAATGACTCAGCTTATCTGTTGCAAAGCACCTATAGCTCTTTTGTAGTGTATAAAAAGAAAGATCAAAAATGGGAATTTAGTCATGCCATAGATGGATTTATTGAACCCATTCCACATTTCGAGATCGATCATAAAAATCAAATTTGGGCGTCGCACCTAAACCAGGGAGTGTTCTTGTTAAGATTAAACAACACATCCGACAGTATATCCGGAATGCGACGCTTTAGCAAGAGCAAAGGATTGACCAATGACCGAAAAATTGATGTTAGCCTGATTGATGGACGGGTGGTTTTTGCAAACAGAGAAAAGCTTTATACCTATGATGACCTCAATGACACTATCATCCCCTATGATAAACTAAACCATAGCCTCGGCGAATTTAAAGATGCCCAAAAAATTGCTTGTAGCAGAGATGATAAATATTGGTTTATCGATCAAAACAAGATTGCTCTTTTCCGAATCATTAACCATAAGCTTAACCGTCAGTTCAATTATCACCTCGAAAGGCAAGGTTTGTATATGTCATCGGAATATCCCACCATTATCAACCTGTCAACCCAAAATGACTTGATCTGCCTTGACAATGGATTTGCTTTATACCAAGAGCGTGATTCCATACCCAAATACGAAGAAAAAGTCATGTTGAGAAAGGCAATAGTTAAAAATAACAGGGGTGGTCTGAAGCACCTTTCACTCAATGCTCAAAAGCAATTCGAGATTCCATATAATTGCCGAAACCTTCATTTCATTTATTCTTCAACCGAAATTTCTGTAAATCCGGTTTTTCGTCACAAGCTAAAAGGTCTTGGTAGTAACGCTTTTAGTGAATGGTCTTCAAAGTCAAGCACTGAATACAGCAGGTTACCGGCCGGCGAATATGTTTTTATTGTTCAAACCAAAAATCTATCTGGAAAGATCAGCAATACGGCTACTTTTTCCTTCCGGATATTACCGCCATGGTATGCATCAACGGTTGCCTGGATAGTTTACGGTGTTTTGTTCATCAGCTTGTTGATTTACATGCGCTTTTTATTCCTGCAACGCCTTCAAAAACATGAAGCGCAATTAGAGCAGCGAAAAAAGGAAGAACGCGAAAAGGAACGCATGCTGGAAAGACAAAAATACATGGACCTTCAAAATGAAAAGCTTCATTCCGAACTCGATCATAAAAATGTACAACTGGCGAATTATACCATGTCGCTAGTCCATAAAAACGATGTGCTTACTAATATTAAGGCAGAGATCAAAAAACAGAAAACCGAGTTAGGCCCCCGGTTCCCCAACTACTATTACCGCAATATGATACGGCTGATCGACCGGAATATTTCCTCCGAACATGAATGGAAAACCTTTGAGGGGTATTTTGATCAGATACACCAAGGGTTTTTTAAACGCTTGATGGATGAATATCCTGAACTCACACAAAGCGATCTCCAATTATGTGCCTTTCTGAGAATGAACCTTTCTACCAAAGAAATTGCTCCGCTGCTAAATATTTCTATAAGAGGCGTTGAAGCACGCCGTTACAGGCTTAGAAAACGCATGGGCCTCGAACATGATGCAAACCTCGTGGAACACTTGTTACAATTTTAATGATTTACTTACTTTAAAAAAGCTGCTTTTTATCACAGCCCCAGCTTTCTTAACCACTGTTTCTCTGTGTTTTACAAACGCATGTTTTATGTTGTCGTAGTATTGTTGTAAACTGATAATTGACTTTCAATAAATTAAAGTAACTTAGTAGTAGCTGATAATTTTTATTCAGCCTAAAATGAATGTAGTTTTGTTAACATGAGGTTAAGGATATGTTATGTACATATTAAAAAAGCTTTTTTCATTGCAGTACTTTTTACTGTATTAATTCCTTTATGTGCAGGCGAAGGTTCAATAAAAAACCGGGAGCATTTCAGGGAAGAGTTAAAGCAAAGGACCTTCAACTTTTTTTGGGAACAGATGGATGAACAAACCTATCAGATCCCCGACCGGTATCCTACTAAAACATTTACCAGTATTGCAGCAACCGGTTATGGTTTAACCTCATATATTGTAGGCATCGAAAACGGATATATTTCAAGGGAGGAGGGTAGCCAACGTGTTTTAAACACACTTCGCTGGCTAGCCGATTCAAAACAGGGGCCACAGAAATCGGGCACAACAGGCTATAAAGGCTTTTATTATCATTTCCTTACCTATAAAAATGGGAAACGATTTAAAGATACAGAGCTTTCGACCATAGATACAGGATTATTAATGGCCGGTATATTAAGCTGCCAGTCTTATTTTGAGGGTCAAAGCAAGGTTGAGAGGGAGATACGTAAGCTGGCAGACTTTCTATACCGACGGGTGCAGTGGGACTGGGCCATGAATGACGAAAAATGGATGTCGATGGGATGGAGACCCGAGCGTGGGTTTATTAAAGCCCAATGGAAGGGGTATAATGAAGCGATGATTTTGATCATCATGGCGCTGGGTTCTCCCACTCACCCTATTTATAAAAAAGCCTGGGATGCATGGTGCGAATCCTATCAATGGGACACGTTTTATAGTTTTCCACACATTAATTTCTCGCCTTTATTCGGACATCAATATTCGCATATGTACATTGATTTCCGGGGCATACAGGATCAGTTCATGAAGGAAAAGGAAATTGATTATTTTGAGAATTCCAAACGAGCTACCCTGAGCAACAGAGCTTATTGTATTGATAATCCTAAAGATTTTAAGGGTTATGGGCCCCATATTTGGGGATTAACCGCTTGCGACGGCCCATCCCATAAAAAATACCTATACCGGGGCGATACCATTCAATTTTTTACCTACCGTGCAAGAGGTGCAAGCACCAGACATATAATCGATGACGGAACCATTGCACCCACTGCCGCTGGAGGTTCAATACCCTTTGCACCTGATAAATGCCTTAACGCACTATATGCAATGTACAAAACGTACGGTGATGACCTTTTCAACAAATACGGATTTAAAGATTCCTTTAATCCCACATACGCAAAGGTCGCCATGAATGATCAGCAGGTATGGATTAATAAGGATTACCTGGGCATCGATCAGGGGCCCATCTTAATACAACTCGAAAACTATGAAAGCGGCTTGATCTGGAATATCATGAAAAAAAATGCCTATATTATCAACGGACTTAAAAGAGCCGGATTCAAAGGAGGATGGCTCAACGAAATAAATCATGAGGATAAATAAATATCAAGCACGATGAAGCAATATTACACATGTTTAAAAAAATTGATCCTGATACCATTGCTGGTTCTTATGGCCATGAGCCTTAATGCACAGGAAAGAACCATTAGCGGAGTAGTATCGGATGCACAAACGGGAGAAACCCTTCCGGGCGCTAACATTGTGGTAAAAGGCACGCAACGGGGCACCATCACAGGAACACAAGGCGAATTTGAGCTAAAAATCCCCGAGGGAGCCGATTCACTTGTGATTACATTTATCGGGTATCAAAAGAGCACCATTCGCATTGCTGACAAGAGCGTTTTCAATATTAAGCTTCAGCGGAAAGTAACAGGCCTTGATGAAGTTGTAGTGATCGGATACGGAACTGTTAAAAAGAGCGACCTAACCGGATCGGTATCCACGGTTAAAAGCGAGGAACTCACAAAAATTCCATCATCCAATGCCCTTGAAGCATTACAAGGCAAAATTTCCGGCGCACAGATCTCCAGTGGATCAGGAGAACCGGGATCAAATCCCATTGTAAGAGTGCGCGGTATCGGAACCTTAAACAATGCAAACCCTATATACGTGGTCGATGGAGTTATTGTTGATGATATCTCCTTTCTTAGCTCCAACGATATACAATCGGTGGAGCTTTTAAAAGATGCTTCGGCAACGGCAATTTATGGATCACGGGGATCCAATGGTGTTTTTATTATTACCACTAAATCAGGTGGTGAAAATATTGAACCACAAATTACCTTCAAAACGGAATATGGGGTACAGCAGCTCGAA
Source organism: Bacteroidales bacterium (assembly GCA_021740045.1). GTDB lineage: Bacteria > Bacteroidota > Bacteroidia > Bacteroidales > JAIPAP01 > JAIPAP01. Next base: position 4,127 of record JAIPAP010000133.1, on the reverse strand, counting down.
AATAAAATTGACCTGCTGAATGGACGGGAATTTGCTATGGCCCTTAATGATATTTCTCCCGGTACCATTAATAATCTCGATGCTGTGGCCAATTACGATTGGCAAGATGCCATATTCAGGGAGAATCCGGTGATACAAAGCTATGACCTGAGCGTTGCCGGGGGTAATGATAAGCTCAATTACTACTTGGGTACCGGCTTTTTCGATCGTGAAGGCATTATCCCCAAATCAAATTTCAAGCGTTATAATTTGAAGCTAAACACAAAATATAAAGCAAAAGATTATCTGACTTTTGGGGCAAACATTTCTGGTGCTTATTCCAATGATGATAATGCTCCAAATGTGGTTGGGACGGCCTACAGGGCATGGCCTATCGATACTCCATATGATGAGAATGGCAACTTTGCCGAAGTGAGGGGAAACGGTAACCCCTTAGCTGCTATCGAATATACGCACAATTATTCCAAAACCTACCGCTTGGTGGGGAACCTGTTTACTGAAATCAAGTTCCTGGATGATTTCCGGTTCAAATCCAGCTATCAGCTCGACATGAGCCATGGGAAAAACCGGAATTTTACACCGGAATTTTACGTATCGGCCACACAACAAAATCCCAGGAATGCATTAAGCATAGACTTTACTGAAGATCGAACCTGGATTTGGGAAAACACGATCAACTACGATAAAGAATTTGATAATCATACCATTAATGCTGTAGCCGGTTTTACCGCCCAGGAACGCTATTTTGAAAGCCCAACCGTTACGGTATACCGCTTGGTAAGGGAGGACCCTCTTTTCTGGTATTTCAATGCCACCTTAACCGACACGGTTGACGTGAGCAACAACCTGGGCGATGCTTATCAAACTTCCATGATCTCTTACTTATTCCGCACTAATTATTCCTACAAAAAGCGGTACATGGCTACGGTTTCATTCCGTGCCGACGGCTCATCGAAGTTCAGGGAAGATAAGCGTTACGGCTATTTTCCATCATTCGCCCTGGGTTGGAACCTGAGCAATGAGCCTTTCTTCCCCGAGCTGAAAAACATCAATAAAATCAAGCTAAGGGGAAGCTGGGGAATCGTAGGGAATGAAAAAATAAGTTGGTTTGACCGTTATTCTCTTTTCGGAAGTCAATATGGAGCAGTGTTCGGGGATCCTGAAAAGCTACAACCCGGAGCAGCCTTCTTTAGTGCCGGAAACAACGATTTGATTTGGGAAAGCACCAAGCAAGCCAATTTTGGTATCGAGCTGGGCGCCTTCCGCGATAAGCTCACGGCCGAAATTGATTATTACCGGAAGCTTACCGATGATATCCTTGTTTTGCTTGATGTTCCCGGATTTTATGGGTACGGTTCTTTCCAGCAGGTGCGCTTTAATGCAGCCAGCGTTTTAAATAGTGGCGTTGAAATGCATGTTTCCTATAAAGATGAGATCAGTGATGATTTAAGATACTCCCTTAATCTCACCGGATCAACCGTACACAACGAAGTGATGGAACTGGGAGCAACCACACCCACCGATTCGGTAATATACGGAGGAGCCCTTTCTAACGGTAAACGGGTAACAGCCACCAGAGTGGGCGAATCCATCGGGTATTTTATCGGGTATGAAGTGGATGGCATTTTTCAAAATGAACAGCAATTGGAGCAATATCCCCATCTTACCGATCAGGATGTAGGGGACCTCCGCTATGTTGATCAAAATGGCGACGGTAAGATAACTCCTGATGACAGGGTTAAAATCGGGTCACCTATTCCTGATTTTACCTTTGGCATGGGCTTTAATGTATCTTACAAAGGCTTATCACTGTCAGTTGACCTGCAAGGGCAGGTTGGAAATGAATTATACAATGCCAAAAACCAAACCCGCTTTAGCGTCTACAATTTCGAAGGCAGGGTACGCGACCGGTGGACCGGTGAAGGAACTTCCACTACTGAACCGGAACTTGACGGACGGGCCGGAAACTACGAAGAATCGGAATATTTTATTGAGGATGGCTCCTACCTCCGGCTTCGAACAGCCGTGTTAAGCTATGACCTGCCGGACCGTTGGATGAAAGGGGCAGGACTTACCTCGGCCAGCTTATACCTTAGAGGCACCAACATTTTAACCCTCACCAAATATTCCGGCTATTCGCCTGACTTAGGCGGATCACCATTATCAGCAGGGATTGACAGTGGTATTTACCCCATTACATCGATATATACATTGGGCTTGAATGTAAAACTTTAAATGAATGACCATGAAACGCATCAAAATAATTATACCGTTTGTTTTATTAATCCTGATGAGTACCAGTTGTGAGGATTTCCTCAACAATCCGCCACAAGGCTATCTCACCTCAGGATCGTTTCCCGAGACCCGCAAAGATGCCATTTTGGCTACAAATGGCGTATATAACACCATGTTGATCTGGAATTTTCATGCAGGCGGCTTTCCCATCCTTGACATCATGTCGGATGAAGCCAAAAAAGGAAGTAACCCGGGTGATGCCACGCAGATCAATGCTTTTGAGTTCTTCACCTTCAGCTCTACCAATAGCTCATTCAATCGCTGGTGGTCTACACTTTACCAAGGTATACGAAGAGCTCATGTGGTATTGGAGAATGTTCCGGGTATCGATATGGAAAATGAGCTCAAGACCAGGCTCATTGCAGAAACCCGCTTTCTGAGGGGATTTTTCTACTTTAAGCTGGTGAGGGCCTTTGGCGATGTTCCCAAGGTTCTTTCTACCAATCCACCTACCAAGCTTCCCCGTTCCCCTAAAAGCGAAATTTACGATGAGATCATTATCCCCGATATGGAATTTGTCATTGAAAATTTGCCGCTTAAGAGCAGCTATCCCAATAACGAGCAAGGAAGGGTTAGCAAAGGAACAGCAAAAGGATTGCTCGCTAAAGTATATCTGTTCAGAGAAGATTATCAAAATACCGAAAAATATGCCCTTGAGGTTATCAATTCCGGTGAATTTAGCCTCGATCCGGATTTTAACCATGTGTTTGCCGAAGACAACCCCTTTGGCACAGGATCATTGCTGGAAGTTGGGGCTGTTCCTGAAAACAATTATTTTGAAGGTGGCAACCAATACGCCAATACCATGGGAGTGCGCGGTGAACCCAATCTTGGATGGGGATTTGGACGTCCCTCGTGGAAATTGATCCAGGATTTCGGCGATGATCCCCGCAAAGATGCCACCATTATCTTTTTAGGAGAAACCTTGCAAGGGATAACCATACAGGGTGATGACTCAACCCCCGACACTACTTATAGTGATGAAGATCCCAATCAGATCGAGCAAATAGAATGTTATAATCAAAAAACGTTTGCAGCAGGCACTGAACCTCGTTATACGTGGGGTGTAAACCGAAAACTATTACGCTATTCCGATGTGCTGCTGATGGCTGCTGAAGCCTTGAATGAAAATAATAAGCCCCAGCAAGCCCTTCAATACCTCAACATGGTAAGAGAGCGGGCCAGGGCTGGAAATCCCGATGTATTACCCGACATTACAACAACCGATAAAGCAGAATTGCGCGACATAATCATTGAGGAGCGCCACCGCGAACTGGCACTGGAAGCTCAGCGGTACTGGGACCTGGTAAGGACTGGAAAAGCCGCTGAGGTATTGGGACCATTAGGCTTTGAAGAAGGAAAGCACGAGTTGATGCCAATTCCCCAAAATGCCATCGATATGTCGGAAGGTATGATTACGCAAAATCCAGGATATCTATAAACAAGAAAAAACCCAATTTTATAAACCAAAAACCTCAATTATGAAACATTTAAAACTTTTATTAGCAATGATTTTAGTAGCGGGAGTTACCGTCTTTATAGGATGCTCCGATGATGACGAACCCGCTGAAATGACCATTGAAACAATTACTGGTACCGGTACCGATCTTGAAAGCGGCGATCAGGTTACCAAAGACCTCAATGCTGCTTCTGCAGCTACTGATGTACCCCTTGATGTGGTGATTGAAATTACTTTTTCAAAGGAAGTTGATGCTGCTACCGTAACCAGCTCCACTGTTACATTATCATCAAGTAGCGGTGATGTGGGGCTTGGCCTCGATGTTAGCGGAACAACCATTACAGTTACGCCCGATGGCGAACTCGAAAGAGGA
>JAIPAP010000132.1 GCA_021740045.1 Bacteroidales bacterium | reverse complement strand
GTGTTGCGGAGCCGAATCGTTCACATAATTCATTAGGGCTCCTTGCATAAGGGCAGCCGATTCAAGCAGATTTAGCTGACCGGCCAGGTTTAGGGCGTTCCGGTGTCCCGAGTTCCTGATGATCTGCTCACAAGCCGTTTCATCAGCTTTGGAGCCGATAAAATACACCCGCAACGATTGCGGAAGCTCCCCCACAAATTCAGCCCATTGTTCCAACGGGTACTGCTTGGTGTACCACAGTGAAGTTGGAGCTATGCAAATATAAGCCGCCGTTTTGTATTGCGACATCTTTGCATTAGCCATTTTCCCGGTGTATAGTTTCACCGGTCCGGGTGTATCGTCAGTCAAAGAACGGATCAGTTCGTGGTTTCTGTCTCTTTCGTGCGTTCCATCCCCAATTTTATGTTTAACCGACTTTGAAAAAAAGACCGCGAAAGGGTTTTTATTAAAACCTATGGTCATACCCGCACCGGAGAAGGCTGTTAAAAACCCGGTGGTGGCAAATCGTTGCATGTTTACCACCAAATCATAATTCCTTTCCCTTATAGCCCTTAAGACCTGCAAAAAGTGGCGGTATTTGTTTTCCTGTTTATCCCAAATAATCAATCGCCTGATGAACGGATGATCTTTCAATATCCCCTCATTTCCATTTTTGGTCAAAAAATCAATGGCGGCGCTGGGATATGTTGCATGAAGCTTCTCCAGAACCGGTGTGGCCAATATTACATCACCGATTGACGCTGTTTGTATGACTAGTATTTTCTTCACCCCGCAATAAAACGATTCACACTTGAATATCGTATTCCCTTAAAGCCTCATTCAGTGAGGTTTTCAAATCGGTTGACGGTTTTCGCCGGCCAATGATCAAGGCACATGATACCTGGTATTCCCCAGCCGGAAATTGCTTTTTGTAAGATCCCGGTATCACTACAGATCGGGCCGGAACCACACCCCGGTGCTCAATAGCTTCGCTACCGGTAACATCGATTATTTTGGTCGATTGGGTGATCACCACATTGGCGCCTAAAACCGCTTCTTTTTCAACTTTAACCCCTTCAACTACAATGGACCGGGAACCGATAAAACAATTATCTTCAATAATAACTGGTGCAGCCTGAACCGGCTCCAATACGCCGCCAATACCAACACCGCCACTAAGATGCACATTTTTACCGATTTGAGCACAGGACCCAACTGTAGCCCATGTATCGACCATGGTTCCTGAATCGACATAAGCGCCGATGTTGATATAACAAGGCATCATTACCACTCCTTTGGCAATATAGGCGCCATAACGGGCAACGGCATGAGGAACTACCCTGATGCCAAGACCCTGATAGTCACTTTTAAGGTTCATTTTATCATGAAATTCCAGGGGGCCGGCTTGTGTGGTCTTCATCTCACGAGTCGGGAAATATAGGATAACCGCTTTTTTAGCCCATTCGTTAACTAGCCATCCTTCATCGCCCGGTTCAGCAATGCGTAACCTGCCTTTGTCCAGGGCCTCTATCACCTCATCGATTGCTACCTGCGTTTGTTTCTCTCCCAGCTTTTTACGATTGTTCCACGCTTCCTCTATCAATTTTTGATTCTGTTCAATCATAGAAATATGCTAATTTTAGTTCAAAATTAGGTAAAAAATCGCTGGTTGAGTGGTGCCTTCATAATTTTGTGCTTTATTATGCGTAGTTATAAACGAGGAATAAATAAAATGGGAAGAATTTTGGCTATTGATTATGGCAGAAAAAGAGTTGGACTGGCTGTTACCGATGAGTTTAAAATCATTGCCAATCCATTGGTTACTGTTCATGCCAAAGATTTGATTGACTATTTGAAGGATTACACCGACCGGGAAAATGTGGAGCGGTTTGTGGTAGGAGAGCCCTTGAAGATGGATGATACGCCATCGGAAGCGGCCGAATTTATTGATCCTTTTGTTAAACGGCTGAAGAAATTGTTCCCACACATCCCGGTTGACCGGATAGATGAAAGGTATACATCGAAAATGGCATCAAGAGCCATGGTTGACATGGGCACGAAAAAGAAAAAACGACAAAAAAAAGAAAACATTGATCTGATTAGCGCTGTTCTTATTCTTCAAGCCTATATGGAATCGATGAATATTTAGTAATTTTGTAAAGCAAAGGAAACTCTTATGATACTTCCTATAACCGCATATGGTCACCCGACACTGCGCAAGGTGTCGGAAGAAATTGATAAGGATTACCCCAGCTTACATGAGCTGATCGAAAACATGTTTGAAACCATGCATGCTTCCGACGGGATTGGATTGGCAGCGCCACAGGTAGACCTGCCCATCAGGCTGTTTTTGATTGATGCTACCCCTTATGGCGAAGAATTCCCCGAAGCAAAGGATTTTAAAAAAGTTTTCATCAATGCCGAGATCATTGAAGAAGGCATGGACGAAGACATGATGCAGGAAGGTTGCCTAAGCATACCCGAGATCCGCGAGGAGGTTTCCCGTCCTGATTGGATTCGCATACAGTATTATGACGAAAACTTCAATTTCCATGATGAGCAATATAAGGGTGTTTTAGCACGTATCATTCAGCATGAATATGATCACATCGAAGGAATCCTCTTTGTAGACCATTTAAGTTCGCTCAAGAAGACCCTTCTTAAACGTAAACTCAATGATATTAGCAAGGGCAATATCAATGTTGATTATAAAATGATTTTCCCCAGTTTGAAGAAAAGAACCGTAAAAAACTAATAATAAATGAGAAACAAGCGTTTTGGTTTATTTACAATTCCTGCAGCAATATTTGTAATGGCCTTGTTTTTAGGCTCATGTAGTAGTGACCCTAAAAAGGAGGCAATCGAAAAGATCGGCCGTCTTGAACAGGAACTGGTGGGAGATACGCTGGGGCCTGTTAATAAGGAAAAGGCCAATAAGTTGGTGGATCAGTATGTGAATTATGCCGATAATTACACAAAAGACAGCCTGGCACCGGTATACCTTTTCAAAGCAGCCGATATTGCCATGAATACCGGCATGCCCGGAAAATCAATCATGTATTTCAACCGCATCCTCAATCAGTACCCCGATTATCGAAAAACGCCCCACGCCATGTTTTTGAAGGCTTATGTTTATGAAAACCACATGAGTAACCTGGGTAAAGCCAAAACCCTTTATGAGCAATTCATCGAAAAATACCCCGAAAGCGATTTTGCCGATGATGCCAAAGTATCTCTCAAGTACCTTGGTAAAAGCCCCGAAGAACTGATTAAAGAGTTTGAAAAAAACCGTGAAAAGAAGGAGATGTAGCTTCAATACATTTTCCAGTCTATAATCTCCAATCATCCTTAAACAATCTTATTTATAGCTAATTGGATAAAAAGTGAAGAGATGCTAATTTTAAAATGGTATCCTTCGGTCATTTTATTCATTCTTATTCCTGTTAAACTCCCTTTCGAGGAAGTTCTTAAGCTGTGAGGGTTCAACTCGCGTGGTAAGCACACCACCTTTGCTGTATGAAAGTTTACCGGTTTCTTCCGATACAATAACGGCAATGGCATCGGAGCGTTCGGTGATGCCAACGGCTGCCCGGTGGCGGAGCCCTAAGTTAATGGGTATATTGGTATTTTTGGATACCGGCAGGATGCAGCGGGCGGCTTTAATGCGGTTATCCACAATGATGGCGGCGCCATCGTGCAAAGGGCTGTTTTTGAAAAAGATGGATTCGAGCAATTGCCCCGAAATACGGGCATTCAAAATTTCGCCGGTTGCCGTATATTCGCGTAGCTGGCTTTTTTTGGCAACAATAAGCAGGGCGCCGGTTTTTGATATGGACATCCTGCGGCAGGCCTGCACGATTGGGTCGATATCCAGCTCTCCCAGATTTTCCATATTAATGCGCCAGAATAGAAACCGGCTTTGTTTTCTCCTGATAAAATTGGTGGTGCCCAGCAGTAACAGGAATTTTCGAATTTCAGGTTGAAACACTACGATAAGAGCAATGAATCCAACGCTGGTGAAGGCGCCGAGGATTTCGGAGAGCAATTCCATCTCCAATAGCTTTACCAGATGCCATACCAGGAAAATGGCCATGATCCCGATAAAGATATTGATGGCGGTAGTGCCACGCAACACCCGGTAAAGTTCATATAACAGGATGGCTACCAACAAAATGTCGATTATGTCGAGTAGCCGTAATTGAAGAAAGCCTGTTATCAGTAGTTCGATCATTCCGGTTTGCGTACTTATCTTACAAATGTAATCATTTTGAGTCTACTTCTATATAACGCCATTGCTAAAAGCCCTGTTCATTATATGCCTGAACAATCTTAATAGCCTCGCGCGCTTCCTTTACGTCATGTACCCTTAAAATGTGAGCACCTTTCAATAAAGCGATGGTATTAACCACTGTTGTGCCGTTCAGGGCATTTTCCGGTTTGGTTTTAAGCACTTTATTGATCATCGATTTTCGCGACAGGCCGGCCAGTAGCGGAAAATCTAAACCGGCAAATTTATCCAGTTTTTGGAGTAGCCTGTAATTGTGTTCTACGGTTTTGCCAAAGCCAAATCCCGGATCAATAATGATGTTATCGAACTTCAGCTTGGCAAGATGAGTTATACGATCAGTAAAATAGGTGTGAACTTCTTCCAGCATGTTGGTGTAGGTTGGGTTGTTTTGCATATTTTGCGGAGTGCCCTTAATGTGCATCATTATATAAGGAACGCCCAGCCGGGCAATGGTTTCAAACATGTTCTCATCATATTGCCCGGCCGAAATATCATTGATCATATGAGCTCCCGATCCTAATGCTTCTTCGGCAATGGTGGAATGAAAAGTATCGACCGAGATAATTATTTCGGGAAATTTCATACTTACCACTGTTATGGCTTTCATTAAGCGTTGCCGTTCCTCCTTTTCGGGAATAACCGGCGCTCCCGGCCGGGTCGAAACAGCTCCAATATCAATTACATCGGCTCCTTCATTGATCATAGTTTCGGCCTTGCGGAGTATATCGGTTTCTTTTTCGTATTGGCCGCCATCATAAAAGGAATCGGGAGTTACGTTTAAAATTCCCATCACAGCGGGCGAATTCAGATCAAGGATTTTACCTTTGCAATCGATCTGGCGATTCATGGAAAAAGATGTATTTTTAGGCTTCATTTTCATAGTCGGGTTAGTTAGGCAAAGGTAGAAATAATGTAGTGCAATTACAGGAAGTAATGAGTGACAAAACAGCCAAACAGTTTGAAACAGTAATTGAGAAATGCCAGGAGGTATTTGCCACCAAGATGAAGGATTACGGTACCGCCTGGCGGGTTTTACGGACACCCTCGCTGACCGATCAAATCTACATCAAAGCTAATCGCATTAGAAGCATCGATTCGAAAGGTGTGCAAAAGATCAGTGAAGGCGCCGGAGATGAATTTGTCGGCATTATCAATTATTCGGTGATGGCATTGATACAATTGGAGCTCGGTACCGGCGAAGGGCTGGAAATGAGCGTTGAGAAAGCCATTGAGTATTACCGCAAATACATCTTTAAAGCGCGCGATCTGATGATGGACAAAAACCACGATTATGACGAGGCCTGGCGCAACATGCGGGTGAGTTCTCTTACCGATATTATTTTGATGAAATTATTGCGTATTAAACAAATTGAAGATAACAAAGGCCTTACGGAAGCTTCCGAAGGTGTGGATGCGAATTATTACGATATTATCAATTATGCCGCATTCGCCCTTATCAAAATTGGGGAGGCTCATGGGAAACTATAAAAGCTATTGATGATGAGAATATTAACAACTGTTAGCCGTTTACTTGCAGGCTTCGTATTCATATTTTCGGGTTTTGTTAAAGGTGTTGATCCTTTGGGCACAGCCTATAAAATGGAAGATTATTTCATCGCTTATGGAATTGAATGGCTAATGCCCGCCTCGCTAGTGCTTGCAATTATCCTGGTTACCGCTGAATTCCTGATTGGCATCACCCTGGTATTCAATCTTAAGATCAAATGGGCCTCGTGGGGATTGTTGTTGATGATGTCGTTTTTTACGATCGTAACCTTTTATGATGCCCTCGAAAATCCGGTTCCCGATTGCGGTTGCTTTGGCGATGCCCTCACACTGACCAACTGGCAGACCTTTTATAAGAATATTTTCCTTATGATCCCCACCATCATCGTTTTTATACGCAGAAACCGCATCAATCAGGTTTTGAGCTGGAAAGCCCAGGGATATATTACGGCAGGGGTTGCCGTTTTGTTTGTGGCATTTTCGTATTACAATTACCAACATCTGCCCATGATCGATTTCCGTAACTGGAAAGTGGGCAATAAGATGTATCTCGAAAACCCCGAACCCGTTAAATATTACCTTACCTTTCGAAATAAGGAAACAGGTGAGGAAAAGGAATTCCTTTCACCCAATTATCCCTATAACGATTCGGCGTGGATGTCGAAATGGGAGTATGTTGACAAACGGGTGGTCGACCCCAATGAATTTGAAGGACATGAGCTGCAGATCCTCGACTCGGCCGGAAATGATTATACGGATAATTATATCAGAAACCCCGATTATCAGTTTATTTTGATTGCCAAGGATATTGAAAAAGCCAACAGGGAAGATTTTGAGAAAATAAAACCGTTTGCCCAAAAGGCCGGTAATGATGGCTATGAATTTATTGCCCTGGCCAGCGGAGGTAATATTTATGAGTACAAAGAAAAAATCGAGGCCGGTTTTCCGTTTTATCAAGCCGATGAAATTGTATTGAAAACCATGATAAGAGCCAACCCCGGCTTGATGTTGATGAAAGACGGTGAAGTTTTGGCCAAATGGCATAACAACGACTTTCCTGCTTACAAGGAGGTGAAAGCGGAGTACATTAAGGAATCACAAAACGGAAACGGGTAAGCATGATACGCTTTATCACAAGGCGGCTGTTATATGGATTGTTGGTCCTGTTCGGAGTGATTTGCCTTGTGTTCTTTCTTTTTCATATTCTTCCGGGTGACCCGGCTCGAATGATGCTGGGGCAGCGCACGGATGTGGCGTCAGTGGAAGCGATCAGGGAAGACCTTGGATTGAATAAACCGGTGGGAAGCCAGTTTTTGAATTTTCTCAACGATCTTTCACCTGTTTCCTATCATAATACCCGGGATAAAGATAGTTATTGGTATCTCAACCGTGAAAAGTACACTTCGGCTACTGTTTTTCTTACGCTTTCTTCTGAAAAAGCGCTCGTACTCAAAAAGCCCTATTTGCGCCGGTCGTATCAAACACGACGGCAAGTTTCGGCAATACTGGCCGAAGCCTTTCCGAAAACCCTTTTGCTGGCGGCTGTTTCTATGGGTTTGGCCATCGTTATCGGGGTAATAATCGGTATATTTGCGGCCCTTAAAAAAGACACCTGGTTCGATAGGTTTTCTTCGGTATTTTCGGTACTGGGAATGTCGTTGCCCTCGTTTTTTGCCGCTATTCTTATTGCCTGGCTGTTTGCTTTCGTGCTGGCCGAATATACCGGCCTGCATATGTTCGGTAGCTTATACACGGTGGATGATTTTGGAGAAGGAGAACACCTGGATTTGAAAAATCTGATACTGCCTGCAGTAACTCTTGGCATCAGGCCATTGGCTATTGTGGTGGTGCTGACCAGGAGTTCATTGCTCGAAGTATTATCACAGGATTACATCCGCACTGCCCGGGCCAAAGGACTGAAATTTGGAAAAGTCATTACCCGCCATGCGATTAAAAATGCTATGAATCCCGTAATTACGGCCACCACAGGTTGGTTTGCTTCCCTTATGGCCGGGGCTGTTTTTGTTGAATACGTTTTCGACTGGAAAGGAGTGGGGGTGGTGATTGTGGAAGCGCTTGAAAAATACGATTTACCCGTGCTTATGGGCGCAGTGCTTTTTATTTCGATTATTCTGGTGATTATTAATATTTTTGTAGATATTATTTACGGCATGCTCGACCCGAGAGTTAGAGTTACGGAATGACCAACTTTTTGACAGCATTGCTGTTCATTTACTGAAACCAAAAAACATTGCATATGGCTGAAAGACAGAAAATTGTTGCCGGAAACTGGAAGATGAACAAAACCTTCCAGGAAGCCCAGGACTTATTGTTCGATATTGCCGACCAGCTCGATGAGCGTGGTAAGGGTGATGTAAATGTAATTGTGTGCCCGCCGGCCTTGTATGCCGAGCTGGCCACCGATCTGGCCGCCGAAAATGACTTTGCGGTAGGTGTTCAAAACATCAACGATCATGAATCGGGTGCTTACACCGGTGAGATTTCAGCGCCCATGCTCGCTTCCATGGGAGTGGAATACGCCATTATCGGGCACTCCGAACGGCGGGAATATTATAAGGAAGCGGATGAATTCCTGGCGCGGAAAGTTCGGGTAGCCCTGGAACATGATATCGTTCCCATCTTTTGTTGCGGTGAGGTGCTGGAACAACGGGACGCCGGTAAACAAAACGAAGTAGTGAAGGAACAACTGGAAAAAGCCCTCTTTAATCTTGAAAAGGAAGATTTTGGTAAATTGGTTATTGCCTACGAACCCGTGTGGGCGATTGGCACCGGCCGCACAGCAACCCCTGAACAAGCCCAGGAAATGCATGCTTATATCCGTAAACTGATTTCCGAAAAGTATGATGAGGAGGTGGCCGAATCAACCAGCATCCTTTACGGCGGAAGTTGTAAGCCCTCGAATGCCAAGGGTTTGTTTTCCCAAAAGGACATCGACGGTGGTCTCATTGGCGGAGCTTCCCTTAAAGCTGATGATTTTGTTGAACTGATTCATAGTTTTTAACCGTAAATCGAAAAATTTCAGCCGGGTAATCTGTTATTACTAAAGATGGATTACCCGGTTTTTTGACTGATGCTATTATGGATTACATCGAAGTAAAATGTAAATTACCGGCCGACAACCCATTGCGGGAACCATTAATGGCGGAATTGAGCGAACGCGGTTTCGAAAGTTTTATGGAGGAAGAAGATCAGTTAACCGCTTATATTCCGGAAGAAAGTTTTTCACCTGATTTGCTGGAAAACTTAACTGTGATCGAAACCGCCGATATCGACCCGGGTTTCGAATATCATAACATGAAAGAAAAGAACTGGAACGAAGACTGGGAGCGCGATTATCCTCCGGCTATTATCGCCGACCGTTGCGTGGTGAGGGCTTCATTTCATTCTTCCTCACCCATTGCCGAATATGAGATCATTATCGATCCACGGATGTCCTTCGGGACGGCTCATCACGAAACCACTGCTCTAATGATCGAACTGATGCTGGATGAGGATTTCAGGGATAAAGAAGTTCTCGATATGGGCAGTGGAACCGGGATTCTGGCCATACTGGCAGAGAAAAAAGGAGCCGCTAAAGTGGTGGCTATCGACAATAACGACTGGGCCTATGAAAATTCCAAGGATAACCTCGCGCTCAATAATTCACAACGGATAGATATTCATCTTGGAGATGCCGCTTTATTGGGAGGGCGGCAGTATGATATCATCCTTGCCAATATTAACCGGAACGTGCTTTTGGAAGATATAGCCAAATACGATCCGGCGCTGAAGCAGAAGGGGAAAATATATTTGAGTGGATTTTATAAAGATGATATGGCTACCATCAGAGCGGAAGCCGAAAAACAGGGTTGGAATTTTGAGAGTTTGAGGGAAAAGAATAAATGGGTTGCAGCTATCTTTAATACCTAAGTTAAGCGATTTGAACGCAGTAAAAAATCGCTTTACTTATCCCGAAGCGTCGGGACCGATTTAGAAATTGTTGCGTTTCACCGAATGGGTGAGGTGAAAAGCTTACAATTTCTTTATCCCCGATGTTTCGGGGCAGGCCGTGAGCGAGAATCGCTCAATTTGGGTAATAAGTAGTATCGAATATGACCGGATATGGGGCATTTTATTCACAAAGCAATTACAATAAGAAACACCGGCTTATACGTTTGGTTGCTGGTTGTTTTTCTGTTGATAGGTTTGCCCGTTACCCACGCCCAGGACATAGAAAATTTTAAAACCGATTCCACCGCTTTTTTTGATCAGCTCGATGATTATTTTAAAGAGAACACCTACCG
>JAIPAP010000131.1 GCA_021740045.1 Bacteroidales bacterium | reverse complement strand
ATAAATATTTTCCTTGGAACTCCATGCAACATGCGCTATGCTCCATGCAATATCTCCTAAGCTCTGCGCCCTTACCTCTATGCAAATGCTCTGTAACATCTCGAAAACAAATAATAGGGCGCTTCAAAAAACTCCAGCTTATCCTTACCTTTGCACCTGCTTTTGATTGCTTTATTATTTTTGGAGGAAATTGTTATGGAAAAAAAGCTTTACATCTATAATACGAAAACGAGGAAGAAGGAAGAGTTCAAGCCAATTAATCCCCCGCATGTAGGAATGTATGTATGCGGGCCTACCGTATACGGCGATGCCCATTTAGGCCATGCCAGGCCGGCGGTTACCTTCGACCTGGTTTACCGGTATTTGTTACACTTGGGTTACAAGGTTCGCTATGTTAGAAACATCACCGATGTAGGGCACCTGGAACATGATGCTGACGAAGGCGAGGACAAGATTGCCAAAAAGGCGCGCCTGGAGAAGCTGGAACCCATGGAAATTGCCCAGTATTATTCCGACCGGTATCATCAAAATATGGATCAACTCAACATCAAACATCCCAGCATTGAGCCAAGAGCCTCCGGGCACCTCATTGAACAGATCGAAATGGTGAAGAAGATTATAGATGCCGGATACGGGTATGAGAAAAACGGTTCGGTATATTTTGATGTTAACAAGTTTCAGCGTGAAACCGGCAAGTATGGAAAGCTTTCAGGACGTGTGATCGAAGAGTTGAAAGCACAGACCCGTCAATTGGAAGGACAGGCGGAAAAGCTGAACAGCTATGATTTTGCCTTGTGGAAGAATGCGGCCCCTGAGCATATCATGCGTTGGCCGTCACCTTGGGGCGAAGGCTTTCCGGGTTGGCATATGGAATGCTCGGCCATGAGCTCTAAATACCTGGGCGAGCATTTCGACATACACGGGGGAGGTATGGATCTGCTGTTCCCGCATCATGAATCGGAAATTGCCCAATCGGTTGCCGCTAATGAACAAGAACCGGTGGAATATTGGATGCATAACAATATGATCACTATCGATGGGCAAAAAATGGGAAAATCGCTGAATAACTTTATTACCCTGAATCAGTTTATTAACGGAGAGCATGATTTCCTGGAAAGGGCATATAGTTCCATGACCATACGGTTTTTCATGTTGCAGGCCCATTACCGAAGTCCACTCGATTTTTCCAATGAAGCCCTTCAGGCAGCCGAAAAGGGCTTTAAAAAGCTTTTAGATAGCCTTGAAACGCTGGAACAACTAAAACCGGCTAATGAATCAACGATGGATGTGAAATCGCTCAGAAATAGATTTTATGAGGCCATAAATGACGATTTCAATACCCCTGTGTTGATGGCTCATATTTTTGAGGGTGTTAAATACATCAACTCCGTTGCCGATGGTCATGCTACAATAACGGAAGAAGATCTTAGTATACTTAGAGAGCTTTTCCCCGAATTTATCAATCATATTCTTGGACTGGAACCCGAGGAAGAAAGCGGCAAAGAGAATGAATTGGTTGATCAACTGATGGATACCATTTTGGAAATCCGCCAGCAGGCCCGTAAAAACAAAGATTTTAAAACAGCCGATATGATCCGCGATGAACTTCAAAAGCTCAACATCACGATAAAGGATAGCAAGGAAGGAACTAGCTGGGAAATTGAGTAGGCTGAGGTTAATAAAAGTATACAGTGGTACTGCAAACTTTATTGTTATGATGCTGAAAGATGAATTGAAGCGGGTAATAATTAACATTTGATCAGGAAGATGAAATCCTTTTAGATAACCTCAAAATACCCATCATACCTGTGTGGAAATGGCTGAAGTCATAACCAAGAGCCAGCCTCACCGCTAATCTCTCAGTCACTTCGGTCTCTCAGTCACTTCGTCTCAACTACCGATACCCGATGCCCGGATACCCAACCCAATGATGAATATTGGCCGGGGCTGTGTTGCCCATTTCCAGGTGGTCCACTTTTAGGGGTTGATGATCGATGCTGGTGGCGTAATCAATAATGGTTCCTTTTAGCTTATTGATGGGCGTTTTCTTTTGTAATTCCAGGGCAGTCAGCAAACCCAATGGAATGGAATACCGTCCGCACCAAGTCCATTTGTATTTCTTATAATTTTCAGGATCAAGAGTGTAATCCATAAATCGCTTTACTGATGTATTGGTCATCTCAGCAAGGGTTTTCATGATTTCCATCTCATGGTCCACGGCTTTCAGGTAGCCATCTTCGCCGGTTCCCATAAAAGCGAAATTATTGCCACCCCATCCTTTTTCGCCATAATGCACCGCATCGCTGCTGATGATGAAGGCAAAATCCTGTCCCCATTGCATGCCTTGCGTAACCTCTTCGATTGCTGAAGCAAGTATAGCGGCATGGTTTTGCATCTTTTTGTAACTCATGTAAGGAACCAAGATTGGAATGATCTCTGTTTCCGGATTTTGTTTTTGCAGAAAAGGCAGTATGGCTTCCAGTGAATGTTCAATTTTCATCATGCTATCACTCACTACATAGCTTTCTGCCGGTAGCTGCTCAATAATTTTATCCCGCATGGATGAAACATTGACCTTTCCATAAGGCAATTTCCAGGCATCATAATTACCAAAGACAAGCTTATCTTCCAGGTTCAGTAAACGAGCTTTGTGAGCCACGCCAAAAAGAAATATCGTTTTGGCCTTCACCGGCCGCAGCACTGCCGGATACATATAGGAGGCATAAGCATAATCGTCGTGGGGGCAGATGGCCAATTTCCACGGTTCCGATTCATCTATACTTTTTTCAGAATATATGCTTTGGATCTTACTTCCGTATTCCTTATCAATGCGGGCCAGGATGCTATCCATTTGCCATGAATGTGTTGCAAACCCCACAGAGTCCATCATGGGGCGGATTTTTAATTTGGTAGTAGTTTGGGCGTTAGTCCCCTCCATAGTCATCGTTTCCATAATCATCAAAATAGTAAATGCCAGTACATACCCTGTTTTTAATTTCATTGCAGCAGGTTTTGGTTTGGGGTAAAAATACAAAGAACTCCGGAGCATAATCTCCTCCCAAATCGATTTTACTGCAATTACCCCTCCAATCGATTTATTGCTGGTACCGGGTGAACGTTGACCGAATTATTTTCCGTATGCAATAATTCCGGTATCATGCTATTTATATACTTTCCGAATAAGTGTGGTTTTGTTTCATTAATAATAACTACCGGTTAAATGCTAAACCACATGAACCAAAAAATAGTTCTTTTTTCCCCGTTGGGCCAAAATGTATTTCTCGCGCAGCAGGTCTTTTTCAGTTATTGTATAATCCATGCTTACCTTTTCTTTGTTGATGGAAATACTGTTTTCCTTTAGTGCCCTGCGGGCTTCACCTTTCGACTCAAGAAAGCCTGATTTTTCGCTCAGGAAGTTGATAATGTCCATCCCTTCTTTAATTTCCTCGCGCTGCACTTCTCCTTGCGGAACGCCCTCCAAAGCTTCTACCAGCATGTGATCGGGGAGTTTGCGCAAGGCTTCTGTAGTTCCTTTTCCAAACAGGATGCTTGATGCTTCTTTGGCATTTTCATAATCTTCTTCCGAGTGAACCAGGGTGGTCAGGATTTGGGCCAACTTGCCCTGCAATAATCTTTTATGCGGGGCTTCCCTGTGTTCGTTTATCAGTTGTTCAATTTCTTCTCTTGGTAAAAGAGTAAAGATTTTGATGTACTTTTCGGCATCTGTATCCGAAACATTTATCCAAAACTGATAGAATTTAAATGCGGAAGTCCGGCTGGGATCGAGCCAAACGTTACCCTCCTCGGTTTTTCCAAACTTGCCTCCATCGGCTTTGGTTATTAATGGGCAGGTTAATGCGAAAGCTTCTCCCCCAACCTTGCGGCGGATCAATTCGGTGCCTGTGGTAATATTTCCCCATTGATCCGATCCCCCCATCTGAAGTTTACACCCCTTGTCATTATAAAGCTGTAAAAAGTCATTACCCTGAACCAACTGATACGTAAATTCGGTAAATGACATTCCCGATCCGGTTTCCGGATCGAGCCGCTTTTTAACCGAATCTTTAGCCAGCATGTAATTCACCGTAATATGCTTGCCAATATCACGAATGAACTCCAGGAAGGATACTTTTTTCATCCAGTCATAATTGTTGACTAGTTCTGCCCGGTTAGGGGCCTCGGAATCGAAATCGAGAAATTTGCGCAACTGGTTCTTAATAGCTTGCTGGTTATGCCGGAGGGTTTTTTCATCCAGCAGGTTGCGCTCTTCCGATTTTCCTGAAGGATCACCTATCATTCCGGTGGCTCCACCAATAAGCGCGATGGGTTTATGCCCTGCTGCTTGTAAGTGACGCAACATCATTACCCCTACCAAATGGCCTATGTGCAATGAATCGGCCGTGGGGTCGATGCCCACATAACCGGGTGTGATTTCTTTTTTAAGTTGTTCATCCGTGCCCGGCATCACATCCTGTATCATACCGCGCCAGCGTAGTTCTTCAACAAAGTTCATGGCAGCCAATTTTTGTGCAAATATATAATTATATGAATAAACAACCTTGTGAGGAGAAAGACGCTTGGTGTTGCCCGCTGGAATAACCACTATATTATCCGGTATAATTAGTGCTTGTCTATAAAGTCTCGATTTTGTCATATTCCTCTCCGCAACCCCTTATCCCGAAAGCTTTCGGGACTAAAGGGGAACAGCCTCACAATCAGCCGCTTAAACGGTCTTCTTGCCTCAGGCAAGAGAGTTAGAGGGGCGAAGTTCGAGAGGAAGTTTGTAGACAGACTCTAATTAATATCCCCTTGTTGTAACTGATCTTTATAAAAATGACTACTTTTAAGGTATATTTTTCAAAACCATTTACAAAAGCAATCATTTAGAAATCAAAAATGGTATTTTGGAACGGTAAATGAGGGATATTAAAAAGAGGTGGGGTATTTATTAAATAGAATTACATCCTTATTCTTATTGAAGAAAGAGTTAACTAATAGAATGACAGCGTTTTTGAACAATAAAGGATTCAAAAAAGGCTTTGCGATAATTATAATGGCACTGCTGTTAATTGGTGTGAAGGCGCCCAGTGTGCTTGGTCAGTCTTATCTTTCTCAAACCTATAATGAACTCGATGGGCTTACTACTTCCCAGGTATATGATGTTGCGCAGGATTCAACAGGAAAGATGTGGTTTGCAACCCGTACAGGAATTTCGTCTTATGATGGTAAGAATTGGAGAAGTTATTACCCCAATCTTCAAATATCAGTCAACAGTTATCACTCCATAGAAGTTGATGAAAAAGGTAACATATATGCATTGCCTGCAACAAGAAATGCCAGTTTCATCAAATATCATCCTGAAAAAGATCATTTTCAAATAGTAGAAATGCTGAAACTCGACGATCACAACCGTTCTAACAATGTGGAAATGTTTAAGGTTTTTTCCTACCAGGGAAATAACGTGTTTGTTTTCGGCAGCCGACTGTCAGGGTTCTTATTTTATTATAATGATTCTTGGACGGTTGTAAATAAGGAAAAGGGCTTGTCGGATGATCAGGTCAACAATTTCGATTTTATTAATGGTGAATTTCTTGTTGCTACTGAAAACGGCCTTGATCAAGTTACTATGGAAGGCCAGGTGAAAAATACTATTGCCCGGCAGTTCGGATTGAAGGGCAAAGCTATAACTGGTGTAGGGGTCACTAAATCAAAAAATCCCGAACTTGCTAAAATTTGGATAACCACTAAGGATTGGATGGGTTACCTGTCAAACGGAAAGTTGCGAAAAATAACCAATGAATTAAAGGTTGTCTTTACCGATCACGACCATCGCACATTAATTGAACCTGCAGAGCGAGGGGGAGTATTCTTTGGTAACGCCACAGGGCTTTTTTATTATAAATTTTTAACCGGGAGCATAGAGTACCTTAATACCCAATCGGGTTTAATTACCGAAGGCGCCACATCATTATATACCGACCGGGAAAAGAACCTTTGGGTTACCGGCTTGAGGGGGGTGACTAAATTCACTTCCTTCAGGTTTGCCAACTACTCCAGGGAAAATGGCTTATACGGAAGCGAAGTAACTTCAATTGAACACTGGCATGACAGCATTTATCTCTTGGGGCATAATGGCGGCATTAGTGTTTTTGATGGAAAAGATGTGATAAGAAAAATCAACATTGATGATGACCGATATACCAGTATAGTCAACAATCGTGTTATGGACATGGAGGTTGATCTTAACGGGAATGTATGGATTGCAGCATCGAGGTTGGGTTTGTTAAAACTTACCCGGGATTACCAACTGGAGATTATTGACAATGGCGATAAATTGGGTTTACCGGTTATTACGGCATTATATGATAAAAAGCGAAACGTTTTATGGGTGGCTACTGAGGATCAGCTATGGCAGCAAAAAAACGGCGACTTCAAAAGGGTTTCACGCCCCAAGCTGAAAGGCGTTAATTATAAAAAGTTATTTACCGACCGGAACGGAGATTTATTTATTGCAACCTACAAAGGATTATTCAAATACGAGAATGGTAATTTTAAAGCTTATTATGCCAACAATGGAACAAACTCCAACAATATTTTCGCTTTTTATCATGATTCGCGCGATAATTATTGGTTGGGGACCTTTGCTGGCTTGTATCAATTAAAAGGTGAAAAAATTCAAGCTGCTCGTGTGGGGGGAAAGAAATTAAGAAGACCTGTTTATCTTATTTTTGAAGATAAAGAAGGCGTGTGGTTCGGAACAAACCATGGAATGTACCGGCTTGTAAATAACGAGCTAAAGCATTATACAGTGTCTCTTGGGTTGGCCGGGCAAGAGGCCAATCGCGATGCCGGAATTGTTGATCATTACGGCCGCTCCTGGATTGGAACCAGCCAGGGTTTATCAATATATAATAAGGAATTCGATTATAGCAAAGCCATCATTCCTTCACCAATCGTAGCGCTTGAATATGTGATAGCAGGACCCGATACAATTGAGCCGGCAAATCTTAAAACTCTCTCCCATGATAAACGCAACGTGGCATTTAAATTCAAAGCAATTTCTTTTATCGATGAACAAAAGGCCAAATACCAGTGTAAGCTTGAAGGCTTCGACTCAACATGGAATACTTTAGATGCAGGAATGGATCTGTACCGGTATACTAATCTTACCCCCGGCAATTATCAATTTAAAGTAAAGGCTTCGAATGCTCTTGGCAAATGGAGCAGGCCGGTTACCACAAACCAGTTTACAGTTTCAAAACCTTTCTATTTTACAATGCCATTCTTTATTTTTATTGTTCTGTTCTTAATGGGATTGATATTATTTACCAGCAGGGCTTTGTCAAAATTCAGGTATGCCAAGAAAATGGAACAGGAAGTTGAAAAAAGAACGACCGAATTAAAAGCTTCGGAGCAGAAATTAAAAGAAATGAATGCTACCAAAGATAAAATGCTATCGGTAATTTCCCATGACCTTAAAAATCCTTTTAATTCTTTAATGGGCTTTACGAACCTGCTGCGCAATGAATACGATGATTATTCGGATGAAGAAAAGCGCAAGATGATAAGAATTCTCGATAACACTCTCCAGAACACCTATGAGCTATTGGAGAATTTGTTAGCCTGGGCTTCGAGCCAATATGGCAATCTAACCCTTAAGAAATCAGATATCGATTTGGGTGAAATTGCAGAGGAGGTCATCCGGCAACATGAAAACCTGGCTACCGATAAAAAAATTAAGCTCCATAATCAAATAGGTTCAGGAATAAAAGTCTATGCCGATTCGAATATGGCCAGCACCATTATTCGCAACCTGGTTACCAATGCCATTAAATTCTCACCTAAGGATGAGGAGGTGAAGCTTTATGCTGCCGCAGAAGATGGATTTGTAAAAGTTACTATTGAAGATCATGGAAAGGGTTTGGCCAGGGAAGAAATACCGCGATTATTTTCGGGCGATAAAGACCAAAAGCTTAAAAAAGAAGGAACAGCGAGCGAGCGGGGTACCGGCCTCGGGTTAAACATAAGCCGCGAATTTGTCGAAATGAACGGGGGGAACATTTGGGTTGAAAGTGAACCGGGCAAAGGTAGCCGGTTTATCTTTACTTTGCCCGGTTCGAATAATAGCTTAGCTATGGATGAGCAATCAAAAAACATATGAGATTTAAGGTGATTTCCGGATCAGTTGGTAGTAAAAGGATTTAACCAACGTTGCCTGATCATTAAATGAAGCAGGTTAAAAAGGGTGTAAAAGAAGATAAAAGCGACGATAGCCATCATATTGGCGAAAACCATTAAGGTGTTTATAAAACCACTAACCATATTAGAGCTTGAAAGATATGCCGTAATATCTATTCCTATAGCAATAAGCAACAGATTGATCATTATCACCAATAAAATGATAATCTTCAATCCCGACCACGATACTTTCAGGTCACTTGGACTTAGGTGCATATGAGAAACGATAGCAACAATCAGGTAGATAAATATCCAGAATGTGACATGACCGATATTTTGAATGGCAACTAGTTTGAGTAATATGTGATAACCATGCAGGACCATTTCTTTAAACCAGTTAAACACGGCTGCCCCATTATTGAAGGCTGGTTGTGCTTCAAATGAAAACAATTGCATTTTTATATCAGGATAATTCGATAGTAGATGGAGGGCGGCAAAGAGCGCCAAGGCACCGGTAATTAACGGTCCTATTCCGATGAAAAAATTACCGAGGCGATGATAAACGTTATTGGAATTATATTGATGGATAACCTGTCCAAGAGTACCGCTGCCCTTTTCGGGCCGGAATAAATAGATCTTATTGATCTTATGTCCAAATAAAAGACAAAACAGGATATGCCCCAACTCATGAATGGGCACACCTATCCATCCGGTGATATATATTTGCGAATTATGCCCGAGCGTTTTCAGGAAAATAATGCGCAGCGACCGGGATATGACATAAAGCATTAACCCAAGCAAGATAAACGTTCCTAAAAGTGTAAGCAACTGATTGGCGGAGGCCATCAAGACTTTTTCGAAATACGCAAGGAGTTCATTCCCTGAAATCATGCCTGAACAGCTTTATACGTTACCCCTCATTTTGAGCATGCTGATTTCCTTCTCGGTTAGATGCCGCCACTTACCGCGTGGGACTTCTTTTTTAGTAAGCCCGGCAAAAGAAACCCGGTCGAGTTTGACGATCTTATATTCGAGTGATTCAAAAATACGGCGGACAATGCGGTTTTTTCCCGAGTGCAGCTCAATGCCGATAACTCTTTTATCGGAGCTGTCTTCGGCATAAGCAATGGCATCAACTTTAACAGGGCCGTCTTCAAGGGTTAGGCCGTCGGCAATTTTGTTCATATCCGATTTGGTCAGTGCCTGATCAAGCGTTACCTGGTAGACTTTGTGAACATTATATTTCGGATGCGAAAGGCGTTTGGCGAGTTCTCCGTCGTTGGTGAAAAGCAAAACGCCGGTGGTGTTTCTGTCGAGCCGGCCCACCGGGTAAACTCTCTCCTTGCAGGCTCTTTTTATCAGCTCAACTACCGTTTTGCGATCGCGGGGATCATCCATGGTGGTGATGTATCCTTTTGGCTTATTCAAAAGAACATATTGGGGTTTTTCACGGTTCAGGGTTTCACCGTCGTATTGCACCTTGTCGGTTGGTGATACCTTGGTGCCCACCTGGGTAACTACCTTCCCATTCACTTTAATGGCTCCTGTTTCAATCAGACGATCTGCCTCGCGACGGGAACATACTCCCGAATCGGCAATGAATTTATTAAGCCTGATCAGACCATCGTCGGGCTTTTCCGGTTTTTGACTCCGGGTGGGGCCTTTTTTCCGGTTCTGCCTGAGATTTGGTTTTCGCTTATCTGCTCCTTTTCCACTCCTGTTACTATTATTCCTGGTATTCATATGCAGTCCTTACAATTAAATAAACTATTGTGCAAACTTAATAAAAGCAAATATCTGTATGATTTATTGTATGATAAGTTTAAAAATCATTGTTATCCGGGGAAACTGCATTTAGCAAGGAGATTCCTCGCTTCATGCCGATTAACATCGGCATAAAGCTCGGAAAGACAGGTTGTTATGGTTCGGCGAAGGGGGCCGGGGGAGCGCGGCGCCCCGCGCCGCGCTCCCCC
>JAIPAP010000130.1 GCA_021740045.1 Bacteroidales bacterium | reverse complement strand
TAAAGGGCATAAGCTCATAATGTCCATCGCTTACATTAATGATAAGGGTTCCATTATCTTGTTCAACACTTTTAAATTCGCGTTTGGCAGGCTGTGCAGCCAGTAGCAGCGGCACAAAAAGTAGTGTCAATATATTCAAACTTATCTTTCCCATCGTCTAAGGCTTATTTTCAATATGTTAAATTCATTACTATGATATGGCAAAAATAGGGTTTATTTGAAAATTAGGGGTGTTGGGTAATGGTCATAACTTCATTTAAAATATGTAAAGGGGGCTGCATTCAGATGGCGATTTCTGCCCCCACCACCCTTGCCCCACAAATCCTTTGTCATTTCGCCCGAACGATTTGAGCGCCTATGCCTTATCAGCAAAACGGGAAATTATTTCGCTCAATTTCTGAGGGAGCCCGCCTGCCGGCGGACAGGCTTGCCTACCGGAGGTAGGAAATCTCCATCGGATTGCGGTATACTATCCAAAGGCAAATATCAACACTATTGGTAATAGTGATAAATGAACAAGCGATACCGCAACGGCGTAACTATGTTTACCGGTAGGCTGTAATCCTCATCTAATTCCTCTGCAACCCGATGGAGACCCCTGCCTGTCCTTTAGCTTTGCCTGAAGTTTTAAAAATGAGTTTTATTTGTAAAACAGTATAAAAACAGCAGGGGTGAACTATCTGCCTGTGAAGGAAAAAGTCCTACCTGCCGAATTAGTCCCCTGCTGTTTACTGATTAAGCATTAAATAGAATTCAAGGCTTTCAGGCCTAGTAAAGGTATTAATGTTAATCATTTAAGGAATCAAAGGTATGAAAAAACAAGTATTTATCGGAATCGACGTATCAAAGAAAAAACTGGATGTATCATTCTTAGCTCAGCAATTCATGCAAAACCCTAAGCATTTTATTGTTGATAATAATGAAAAAGGGGTTTATCAGATGATCAGCAAGATTGAAAAACAAATTGGCATAGAAAAAGATAAATGGCTTATTTGTTTTGAAGATACAGGAGTCTATTCTATGAGCCTGGCTCTTTTCTTATCGGAGACTGGCTTGACTTTTTGCCAGGAATCTTCCTTACGCATTAAGCGTTCCCTTGGGATTAAAAGAGGGAAAAATGATAAGCTTGATAGCAAAGAGATCATGCAATATGCTGAGGTATTCCAGCATAAATTACGATTGAGTCATTTCCCAAAAAAGGAACTCCAGGAACTAAAGTTTCTCTTGTCCCACAGGGAGCGCCTGATGAAGCAAAAACATGGATTGAAAGTTTCATCAAACGAGGCTTATGAATGTTTTCGGAATGAGACTACAACTTTCATCCTGGAGGAAAGTAAGGAGTTGCTCAAGCACTATGATTGCATGATTGATAAGGTTGAAACCAAAATCAAAGAGCTGGTGCAGAAAGATGAGGAATTAAAATCAAATTTTGATTTAGCCACATCAGTAGTGGGTATAAACTTAATCATTACATGCTACATGATGGTACAAACCAATAATTTTACCAGCTTTAACCAGCGGGAATATGCTTGCCACGCGGGAGTAGCTCCCTTTGAGCATTCATCGGGGACGAGTATCCCACAAAAGGGGAAAACCAGTAAAATGGCCAATAAAAAGATTAAGGCATTATTGACTAATGGGGCTTTTAGTGCAATACGGTTTGATCCCCAGTTAAAGCTGTATTATCGACGAAAAAGAGATGAAGGTAACAATGCATATTGCGTTTTAAATGCTATTCGCTTTAAGCTAATAGCAAGGGTCTTTGCAACAGTGAAAAGAGGAACACCCTATGTGAGAATGGCTCATTAAAAAATCCATCGGATAATGTGAGCCTGAGGGAAGTTCTTTGGCTTATATTTGAGGATTCAATACCCGAAAATATAAAGTAAAGAAAGAAGGCGCGAAGTGCACCTCCTTTCGTGCCATCGGCGTAAAGTTTCGCCATCGGTCGTTCTTTGGCATCTATAAAATTAAGAAAAAATTTTTAAAGTGTTTGGATTTGTCATAGAATTCGGCAGGCTGGAATCTCCGTCGTAATGCAGTCACCTTTGCATTTTTACCTAGCCCACTTTATCGCGAATAATTGATAACCATTTTACAATCAGCATCCAGTAAAAACTTGTCATTGGTAACCTCGCCCTCGCCTATGGCGAGGCGAGGGAGGAATCTCCTAGATGTTTACCGGACACCAATGATTCGTAATAGAGAAATAAAACCCATTTGCGTTACGTTAAGATTCGCATTTTAATTTTAGTTCATATATTCGCAAGCTGTTTGATAGGATAGAGAAATGAAAATAGTAATTGCAGGCGACGGCGAAATAGGGTTTCATCTGGCAAAGATGCTTTCGGATGAAAACCATGATATCACTATTGTTGATCCGCATCAGGATTTGTTGGAGATGGTGGAATCGCGTTCCGATCTGCTGACCATAACCGGTAACTCCACTTCTTTTGAGGTGCTGAAGACAGCCAACGTTGGCAAGGCCGACCTGCTGATTTCGGTGGTTCACGATGAGCATACCAACATAGTTACCTGTATGCTGGGAAAGAAGCTGGGCGCCCGCAAGACCATCTGCCGGGTTAACAACACCGAATATCTGCGCGAGTCGAACGAGGCTTTGTTCAAAGGCATGGGCATCGACAACCTGGTATGCCCCGAGCTGATCGCAGCCAATGAGATCGTACGTTTGCTGCGGCAAACAGCCGCTACTGAGATCTTCGATTTTTCCAATGGCAAGCTTACCCTTTACCTGATCAAACTGGAAGAAAATGCCCTGGTGATCGATAAAACGCTCGACCAGATAGCCCATGAGCATCCCAACCTGAATTTCAGGGCGGTTGCCATTCACCGTAAAGGGAAAACCATTATCCCGAAAGGAAAAGATAAGTTCCAGATAAACGACCTGGCTTACGTAATTACCAAACCCGATGGTATTGATGAATTGCTGAAGCTGGGTGGTAAGGTGCGCACTCATATCCGCGATGTGATGCTGGTCGGTGGTGGCCGTATCGGACGTAAAACGGCCCGCACCCTCGATGAGGAGCTGAACATTAAACTGATCGAATCGGATAAAAATCGTTGCGACCAACTAGCCTCTTCATTGGAAGACACCCTCATCATTAACGGTGATGCCCGTAGCATCGAACTGCTCGAAGATGAAGGCATCAGGGGTATGGATGCCTTTATTGCCGTTACCGACGATACCGAGACCAATATCTTTACATGCCTGCTGGCACAGAAATTTGGGGTGAAAAAGGTAATTCCGCTTATCGAGAATATCGATTACATTGACATTGCTCAAAACATCGGGATTGACACCATCATTAATAAAAAATTAATTACGGCTAGTTACATCGTCCGGTTTACGATGTCGGCCGAGGTTACTTCCATTAAGTGCCTGAGCGGTATCGATGCCGAAGTGATGGAATTTGTGGTGAAGGAAGGATCGGCCATTACACGCAACCCCATCCGTAAACTCAAATTACCCAAAGGCTCCATAATCGGAGGTATCGTCCGTGGTAACACAAGCTACATTGCCGTGGGTGATTTCCATATACAACCCAACGACAAGGTGGTGGTTTTTGCCTTGCCTGAAGCCATTAACAAGGTAGAAACCTTTTTCAGATAGCCAATTTGAAGGAATATGGCAAAAATGCGGTCTTCCATAAATTTTAGGCTTATCATCAAGGTAATCGGGCTTTTACTCCTTATCGAGGGAGGTTTTATGCTCACTGCCGTTCCCTTTTCATTGTATTATGGAGAAAGCATTTGGCCTTTGGTCATTCCGGCTATTTTTACAGCCTTTATCGGTTTAATACTTTATTTGTTTACCTGGAAAAGCCGCCAGCTTAACATCGGAAAGCACGAGGGATACATTATTGTGACCTTTTCATGGGTGGTGATCTCACTTTTTGGCGCCATTCCTTTTATTCTGAGCAATTCTATTGGCAACTACAGCGATGCCTTTTTCGAAACCATATCGGGGTTTACCACCACAGGAGCCTCTATTTTAAAAGATATAGAATCCTTACCAAAAGGCATTCTTTTTTGGAGGAGCCTTACACACTGGATAGGTGGTATGGGCATCATTGTATTATCATTGGCTATACTGCCTATACTCGGCATTGGTGGCATGCAGCTTTTTGTAGCGGAGGTCCCCGGCCCCACACCCGATAAGATCCATCCCCGGATTACCCAAACAGCCAAGCGACTGTGGGGTATTTATGTAATGCTTACGGGAATTCAAACGATACTATTGATGTTTGGAGGAATGAACCTGTTTAACGCACTTTGCCACGCTTTCGGTACCATGGCTACCGGCGCATTTTCAACCCAAAACACCAGCATAGCCGGTTATTCACCCTATATCCAATATGTGGTGATATTGTTCATGATCCTGGCCGGCACCAATTTCACCATTCACTATCACGCTTTGCACAGGCAATTTAAAAAGGTTAGGGGGAACGAAGAATACCGGAATTACCTGTTTTTACTCATCGGCATCAGTCTGCTGGTAGGTGGGGGCCTGTTTTTCCTTAGTGAGCTGCCCTTTGAAGAATCTATCAGGACATCGCTTTTCCAGGTGGTTTCCATTGTGACCACCACCGGTTATGTTACCACCAATTACCTGGCCTGGCCCATGGTACTGTGGGTTATTATTTTCCTGCTGATGTTCACCGGAGGATGTACCGGCTCAACAGGTGGAGGTATTAAAATGGTGCGGCAGATGCTGCTCTTTAAAAACAGCACCACTGAATTGAAACGGCTGGTGCATCCTATGGCTATTATCCCTATAAGGCTGAACCGGAAGGTAATTCCGCAAAATATCATCTTTAACGTATTGGCCTTTTTTGTGTTGTATATGTTGACATTTGCTTTTGGAACCCTGTTCATGTCTATTTTAGGGCTTGATTTCCAAACGGCTATCGGGTCGGTGGCGGCAACGCTTGGAAATATAGGCCCTGGCATTGGAGGGGTGGGCCCGGTTGAGAATTATGCCGCCATTCCATTTGTAGGTAAATGGTTTCTTTCCTTCCTGATGCTGCTGGGACGACTGGAGCTGTTTACCGTACTGATCCTTCTTTCACCGGCATTCTGGAGGCGATAAACAATCCCGAAAATCCATCAGGAATCTATTTTTCTTAATTTAGCCGGATATTTACGTTTTATGCCTGCTATTTCTGTTGTTATCATAGCGTTAAATGAAGAAAAAAACATCGGGCGATGCCTGCAATCGGTGCAGCCAATCGCCGACGAGATCATTGTAGTGGACTCGGGCTCCACCGATAATACGGCAAGTATAAGCAAAAAAAATGGAGCAAAGGTGCTTCAGCATCCGTTTAAGGATTTTGCCGACCAAAAGAACTTTGCCAACAGTAAAGCATCCCATGATCATATCCTCTCCATTGATGCCGATGAAGCGCTTTCGGAAGAGTTGACCAGATCCGTAAAGAACATCAAGACCGGTTGGCAATTTGATGCCTACCAGATAAAGCGGTTAACCAATTACTGTGGTAAATGGATCAGGCATTGCGGCTGGTACCCCGATCCGAAGATACGGATCTTTAACCGGCGGGCAGCCCGGTGGGAAGGAAAAGGCATCCATGAGGAGCTGGTGTTGCAACCCGGGGTTACCTTTGGAAAACTCAAAGGAGACCTGCTCCATTATTCATTTTCAAGTATAGAGCAACATATGAATACCATTAACCGCTTCTCCTCATTGGCTGCCAAAGATATGTTCGAGCGGGGGAAAAAGGTGCCGGCGCTTAAGAAATTCCTGAAACCTATCAGCACCTTTTTGCGCATGTATATCTTTCGGCTGGGATTCCTCGATGGTTTCCATGGTTTTGTCATCTGTGTGAATTCAGCACATTCCTCGTTCCTGAAAATGGTTAAGCTTCATAACCTGTACCATCAGTATAAAAAATCTCATGAACAACCGGAAAAACCCTAGCTTCATGAAAAAAACCATTTGCTTTTTTAACAGCAACAAATCATGGGGCGGTGGCGAGCAATGGCACTACGACATGGCAGTGAGGCTTGCCAACAGAGGCTCCCGGGTTGTGATGTTTACCAATTTCAATAGCGAGCTATATCACACGATAAAAAACCAGGCCGGTATCGAAGTGTATCAACTCAAAATGAGCAACAGGAGCTTTTTAAATCCTGTTAAAGTTAAAAGGCTCATCCGCTTATTCTCACATATTCAAATCCAAAGCATTATCCTTAATCTTCCGGCTGATGTTAAATTGGCCGGGGTTGCCGCTAAAAAAGCCGGGATTGAAAATATCATCTACCGGCGCGGAAGCGCATTGCCGGTGCGCAACACTCTTTTGAACAAATATTACTTCAGAAAGGTGATCAGCAAGGTCCTCACCAACTCCAGGGCCACCAAAAATACTATCCTTGAGAAAAACAGCGCCCTTATCCCGGAAGAGAAAATACATGTATTGTACAACGGGCTTGATTTGGA
Source organism: Bacteroidales bacterium (assembly GCA_021740045.1). Classification (GTDB taxonomy): domain Bacteria; phylum Bacteroidota; class Bacteroidia; order Bacteroidales; family JAIPAP01; genus JAIPAP01. Next base: position 4,086 of record JAIPAP010000130.1, on the reverse strand, counting down.
AGAGTTCGACCGAAGGCCGGTGGCCGATCATGTTGAAGAACCGGCAAAGATATTGATCGGTAATTTAGGCCGTATGGTTTATCAAAAGGGACAGGAAATGCTGCTGGATGTAGCTGGGAAGCTGGCGGCAGATAATATTTCTTTTAAAATGATCATCGGGGGCGATGGTCCTTACCGGAAACGCATTCAACACCTGATTGAAAAAAAAGGCCTGGAAAAGCACATGGAGTTAAGGGGTGTTATCGATGATGCTAAGAGTTTTCTTAATGATATTCATATATTTGTTCTTTCATCCCGCTGGGAGGGGTTCGGATATGTTATTGCAGAAGCTATGGCCTGTGAAAAGCCTGTGGTGGCATTCGACATCAGCTCCAATCCGGAGCTTATCGAGCATGGTAAAACCGGTTTCCTGGTAAAACCTTTCGATACAGCCGGCATGGCATCTCATATCATCGATTTGGCAAGGGATGAAGCATTAAGAAAAAAAATGGGCAAACAAGGTCGCAAGCGGATTGAGAAATATTTTACCATGGAACGAGTTATCAATAATCTGGAAGAAATTATTTAAAGACAGAAGATAGACAGGTATGGCATTGGAATGGTTGGTCATTGTAAATCCGAATGCAGGCAGGCGAAAAGGGGAACGCGATTGGCTAAAAATTGCCTCATTACTCACCGAAGCCGGTTTTCACTTCAAGAACATATTTACCCAGCACCGTAACCATGCCATGCACGAAACCGTAAAGCATATAGAAAACGGTCACAAAAAGATCATTGTGGTGGGGGGTGATGGAACCCTGAACGAAGTTGTTAACGGTGTTTTCAAGCAAAAGCATTTCGAACCGCTCGATATTACCATTGGCATGATCCCGGTAGGTACCGGCAACGATTGGTGCCGCATGTTTAATGTGCCCTATAACAATTACAAAGGAGCCGTCGAAATCATTAAACGAGGCAACACTTTTGTGCACGATGCCTGTAAAGTGCGCTATTTTGAGAATGGCAAAAAGATCATCCGCTATTTTATTAACATGGCCGGCATGGGCTATGATGCCGTTGTGGCCCAAAAGACAAACAAGCAAAAGGAAGAAGGAAAAGGGGGCGCTTTCAGCTATGCCATGAATATCTTCTCCAGCTTATTCGACTACCAAAATATGACCACCACAGTGGAAATTGACGGCGAACAATATGACTATAACGTTTTCAGCATTAGTGTGGGGATCAACAAATACAATGGCGGAGGGATGAAGCAATCGCCCAAGGCTATTCCCAATGACGGATTATTGAATGTGGTGGTGGTTACCAAGGTGACCAAGATGGAAGTGATACGGCATGCCAAAAAGCTTTATGACGGATCACACCTTTCATTGCCTCAGGTAAAGCATTTCACCTGCAAAAAGGCTGCGGTACGCTCAGAAGGGGAGTTACGCCTGGAGACCGATGGAGAATCGATTGGCCTTTCTCCCTTTGAATTTGAAATAGTTCCGGCCAGCTTAAATATGCTTATAGGGGATGTTAAGCCGGAGGAGTGGTAAGAGCACAGAGCGTAGGGCATGGAGCATGGAGCATGGAGCATAGCACAAAACATTTGAGGGATGGGTTGCATAGAATCCTGACAGCAGCTTTAAGCCCTGGCAGAGGTTTGACTTAGCATCTATCACAGGAGGTAAAACATACGGCCTGTTGTTTTTTAAGCCTCTTGCCAATCGCCGTGTTCCTTGATCACTTCAATCAATGCCTTCAGGGCCTGATCTTCGGGAATATTTTTTCGTACCACCGTTTGGCCTTTGTACAGGGTAACCTTCCCCCTCCCCGATCCTACATATCCGTAGTCAGCATCGGCCATTTCGCCGGGGCCGTTTACTATGCAGCCCATTACGCCAATCTTCAGGTTCTTCAGGTGCCTGGTTTTTTCTTTAACCTCCGCAAGTTTTTCCTCTATGTTGAATTGTGTTCTTCCGCAACTGGGGCACGAAATGTATTCTGTTTGCGTAACCCGGGCGCGCGTGGCTTGCAGGATAGTGTAAGCAATAATTACATCATTTTTGGGGCCGAGGTCACTTTCGAGCCATATGCCATCGCCCAAACCATCCACAAGCAAGCATGCAAAATCAGCTGCGGCTTTAATGATCAGCTCATCCTCTTCGATTCCAAAATAAGAATTCTTGATAATGACCGGATGGGATAATCCACCCTGAATGAGTTTATCAAAAGCCTCCCGTTGTTGGGTAATGGGTAGATTATCGAGCAATATCGCTCCTTTGGGGTAATGCAAAAGTTCAGGAAGCAGTTCAGCAAAGCTTTCAATATTATCAATCTTCATGATAAAGGACTTCTCCTTTTGAACTTCCTTTAAATTCTCCGGATGAACTATCCTGAGCAGTTCTCCATTCGCTTCACTCTTTACATGTTGATCTGTATACTGAAAGTCGGGTTTATTTTCAGGATCATAATCTTCTGTTTCATTTGAAATGACTGCAACAGGGTTGTTGGCTCCCAGCCCGGCAATGGCATAGCTTTTACGCCGTGTAAAATGGAACGGATCGATCTTGCTGATGCTTTCCCGGGGGAATTCAGGCTTACAAAGCTCCGTCAACTTGCGGGCAACCGGCAATTCTTTTTCCGGGGCTTCGGTTAACGACACCCGTATGGTATCGCCAATGCCATCCATCAGCAAGGGGCCTATTCCTGCGGCGGATTTTATGCGGCCCTCTCTTCCGCTACCGGCTTCGGTTACGCCCAGGTGCAGTGGATAATCATAGCCGGATTCCATCATTCGGGTCACCAACAAGCGATAGGCCTGCACCATTACACGGATGTTGCTGGATTTCATGGATAACACAAGGTTATGATAATTGAATTCGCGGCATATTTCAATAAACTCCATGGCCGATTCCACCATACCTTCGGGTGTGTTGCCAAAGCGATTGATCATCCGCCCGGACAGGGAACCATGATTAACCCCGATACGCATGGCTGTTCCATGCAGCTTACAGGTTTCAATAAGAGGTTTGATGCGTTCTTTGATCCGTTCAACAGCAGCATGGTTTTCTGCTGTAGAAATGGTTTTATCCGAAAACTTGTTACGATCCACGTAATTCCCGGGATTGATGCGCACCTTCTCCACAATCTGTGCTGCCACCCCGGCAGCTTTCGGATTAAAATGAATATCGGCAATAAGGGGATTATTATACCCACGCTTGCGCAATTCCTTCTTAATATTTTGAAGATTTTCGGCTTCCTTGATTCCCGGGGCGGTTATCCTTACCAATTCACATCCCGCTCTGATCATGCGGATGGACTGTTCCACAGTTGCTTGTGTATCCATGGTAACGGTATTGGTCATGGATTGGATACGTACCAGATTATCGCCGCCAAGGGTAACATCACCTATGCGTACTTCCCGCGAACGGTATTGCTTTTTATGGAATGGAAGATATTGCATTAGTCCTTCATTAGTTATATAACTGCAATTTTACTAATTTCTTTTAGCAGATAATACATATTAATTTTGCCAGGTACAAATGTTAGAAATTTTCTTATCGGGTAGTGGAAAATTATTTTGTAGTTTTACCTGATTTTTCGCCTGTTACAGCTTTATCCGGCAATAAGCATAAAATCCGGTGCGTTATGGTTGAAATTATTAGGCGGCTGACAATGAAAATACTTAATTCAGGTAAACGACCCGTGAACATCTATAAACGTAAAAAGTATTGGAAAAGAGCGCTATTCTTTGCAGCAGCATTAATTGTTGCCGGCACCCTGCTTTATACGGATTATATTGTGGAGAAGGTAGCCCGTAATGAGCGGGAAAATATCACCATCTGGGCCAATGCCATACAGCGTAAGGCCAGGCTGGTAAATTATACCGAAGATTTTTTTGAGCAGCTTCAAAATGAAGAACGTCAACGGGTGGAGTTACTGGCACAAGCCACCAAGCACCTTGTAAGCGCCGATAATTCGGAAGACATCACCTTTTATTCCAGCATTATATCGAAAAACACCACCATACCGGTCATTCTCACTGAGCCCAATGGTGAAATTATTTCGGTGAATAATGTAAGCTTTGATCCGGATACCGTTCAC
>JAIPAP010000129.1 GCA_021740045.1 Bacteroidales bacterium | reverse complement strand
GAAATTGAGCGCCAATGTCTTGTCTACAAAGTATTAATGTGTATCGCTCAATTTCTGAGGGAGCCCGCCTGCCGGCGGACAGGAAATCTCCTTCGAATTGCAGTGCACTATATTAAAGATGGAAGCAGAGACTCTAATCAATTGGTACTCCTCTTTCAAAGTACGCATCTTTGTGATGAACCTCAATCCTGAATAACAAGGCAATGTACGATGTCCCCTGCCCCCTGCTCCCTGCTCCCTGCTCCCTGCTATTTAGTGCCTGTCTTTAAAGTCTCTATTTTGTCAAACTCATCCCTGCACAAATAGCTCAAATTGGGTTTAACCCAGCCGGTTACCAAAAAACAAGATTGTGTGCTTCTATAGCTGTAGCTCAAACCCATCCCAATCAAGTCCTACGGTGAACTTCTGGCGGTATTCGCGCAATTTCTCGTAATTAAGGGTTACCGTTTCAATATGTTCTTTTTCTTCCCCGAACTCATACACCGGTTTTCCTTTGGCATCCAGGAACACCGAATCGCCGGTGTGGGGAATGCCGTTCCCGTCATCGCCCACGCGATTGACGCCCACCAAATAGGATTGGTTTTCAATGGCCCTGGCCCTTAATAACGAAGTCCAGGCAAATCGCCGGCGGCCCGGCCAGTTGGCGATGTATATTAGCACATCGTATTCATACTGATCGGCTATGTAGCGGTTTTTGGCCCATACCGGAAAGCGGAGGTCATAACAGACCAATGGCTTGATCTTCCAGCCCTTTAATTCCACCAGTAATTGCTTCCGCCCCTGTGAAAAACGCAGATGCTCATCGCCTAACCGGAACAGGTGCCGTTTGTCATAGGTTTCATAAAAACCATCGGGTTGCATCCACACCAGCCGGTTATAATAGTTTTCATTTTCTTCAATGACTACACTACCGGTAATTACGCATTGCTTTTTGGCAGCTGTGTCCTTTAACCATTGCAAAGCCTTTCCCTCCATAGTTTCAGCTACGGAATCCGGCTTAACGGCAAAACCTGTGCTAAACATCTCCGGCAACACAATCACATCGCCCGGGTCATCAATCTGATCGATCTTTTCGGTGAACATCGCAAGATTGGCATCGATGTCCATCCAATGCAGCTTGGTTTGTATGGTAGTTATTTTAAGATCTTCCATAAGCAATTGATTTTAATTTATTGTTTAAACAAAAACCCTGTAACCTTAAATTTTATTGATTATTCCGGCAGCTTTTTCGAGGGTTTCATCAGTTTTGGCAAAACAAAAGCGAAGCACCCGGTTTTCTTCCTTATCATGATAAAAAGCCGAAACCGGTACGGCAGCCACACCATATTCGGTGATCAAACGCTTAGCAAAGTCTTCCTCCTTCTCACCGGAGATGGCGCTATAGTCGAGTAACTGGAAATAGGTCCCTTTGCAGGGAATGATCTTGAACCTCGAGGGGGCGATCAAGCGGGAAAAATAATCTCTTTTTTCTTGATAAAAACCGGCAATATCGAGGTAATGTGAAGGATTTTGGAGGTATTCGGCTATGGCATATTGGGCCGGGGTGTTAACGGCAAAAACCACAAACTGGTGCACCTTGCGGAAAATGCCGGTAAGATTGGCCGGGGCAAGCATGTATCCTACTTTCCAACCGGTAGCATGAAAGGTTTTCCCGAAGGAGCCCGCTATCATTGCCCGCGAAGCCAGGGAGGGGTAGCGCGCCAGGCTTTCATGCCGGGCACCGTCAAAAACCAGGTGTTCATACACTTCATCGCTCAAAATAATAATGCCGCTATGGCTTGTAATATCATCCAGCTCATCGATATCGGCTTTGCCAAGGATGGAGCCTGTGGGATTATGCGGCGAATTCAGGATGATCATCCGGGTTTTTTCATTCACCGCTTTTCTTACTTCATCCCAGTTGATGGCAAAATCAGGGGCATGCATTTTTACATAGCGCACTTTTCCACCGTTCATCCGAATAGTGGGCACATAGGCGTCATAGGCCGGCTCAAAAACAATGACTTCATCGCCGGGCGTGATAACCGACGAAATAGCCGAGTATAGCCCTTGCGTGGCGCCGGCCGTAATGGTGATCTCCGTGCCGGGATCATATGCGGCATGATATAAGGTGTTAACCTTGGCGGCAATCTGTTCCCTTAGCTCCGGCACTCCCGGCATGGGGGCATATTGGTTTTGCCCTTTTTTCATTTGCCGGTGTACCAGTTCAATCAAATCATCATTGATGGGAAAGTTTGGGAAACCCTGCGAAAGATTAATGGCCCGGTGCTCTTTTGCCAGGGCCGAAAATACAGCAAACACCGAGGTTTCAATATGTTGTACCTTGCCAGGGACTTTGGCTGGAAATGCTTTCATGTGCTTTTGTTTTATGTTTGTGTTTTGGGCAAACCTACATTAAAAAATAAATCCATAAAAACTAAGTTTCCGTTATAGCGTTTTATACCTTATGTAACACCTAAGTTAAGCGATTTGAATGAAGTGAAAAATCGCTTTACTTAGGTGTAATCCCGATTTAGAAATTGTTGCTTTTCACCGAATGGGTGAGGTCAAAAGCTTACAATTTCTTTATCGTGAGCGAGAATCGCTCAATTTGGGTAACAGTTAAACAGTACAAGCTGTTTAATAGATAATCGCCAATCAATCATTGTGTATTGACAAAATTGGCTTAATTTAGTTGCAAGTTCAATAAATAAAAAAGGGAATTATGAAAACAGTTGATGATTACAATTTTAAGAATGAAAGAGCATTGATTAGGGCAGACTTTAATGTACCACTGGACGACCAATACACAATTACTGATACCAACCGCATAGATGCCACCATACCGACCATACAAAAGATATTGAATGATGGCGGCGCCGTTATTTTGATGTCGCACCTTGGTCGCCCCAAGGGAGAGCGTACCGAAAAATATTCACTCAAGCACCTGGTGCCTTTTTTATCCGAATCGCTGGGCTGCAATGTGAAGTTTGCCGATGATTGCATTGGCGAGGAAACAAAAGAAAAAGCCCAAAGCCTTAAGCCGGGCGAAGTGCTCTTGCTCGAAAATCTGCGTTTTCACAAGGAAGAGACCAAGGGCGATGAGGAATTTGCTAAGCAACTGGCCGAATTAGCCGATGTTTATGTAAATGATGCTTTTGGCACCGCTCACCGCGAACATGCTTCAACGGCAGTAATAGCCCGGTTTTTCCCGGGAAAGAAAATGTTCGGTTATATCCTCGGAAACGAGATCAAGTATATCGATAAAGTGATGCACGACGCCAAGAAACCTTACACAGCCATACTTGGAGGCGCCAAGGTTTCAGGTAAGATTGAGGTGATCAATAACCTGCTGGATAAAGTTGATAACCTCCTGATTGGTGGGGGTATGATGTTTACCTTTATTAAAGCCCTTGGCGGTAAAGTGGGGAACTCGCTGGTGGAGAATGACCTGATCGATGTGGCCAAAAAAACCATGGAAAGAGCCGAAATGCTGGGCGTGAAGCTTTTTATCCCGGTCGATGCAATTATTGCCGATAAGTTTGCCGACGATGCCGATAAAAAAACCAGCGATGTAAAAAATATTCCCGATGACTGGATGGGCATGGACATAGGCCCCGAAACCTTAAAGCAATACAACGAGATCATTAAAGATTCGAAAACGCTGCTTTGGAACGGCCCCATGGGTGTATTTGAAATGGCCAGCTTTGCCGAAGGAACCCAGCAAATTGCCAAGGCCGTAGCCGATGCTACTTCAAAAGGCGCCTTTTCGGTGATTGGTGGTGGCGATTCCGTGGCAGCCATTAACAAATACCACCTGGGCGACAAGGTAAGCTTTGTTTCAACCGGCGGCGGCGCCATGCTCGAGTTTATTGAGGGCAAGGAACTCCCCGGAATTAAAGCAATTAATGAATAAATAAGTTGTGCTATCCGGCATTAAGGCTGTTGCAGTAAACTGTAGCAGCTTTTTTTGTGGCTATAGATTAGTGCAAAAATTTTACCCACCGGCAGGTAAAAAAACCATGCATAAGTGGATAATTATGGGCGGTTTCGGCAGCATTGGGGGACTAGTGGTTTATGAGTTTCCTGGCTATGTTGTAGCGTTCATTAACACTAATGCCCTGGAAATTGTTTATTATTTTTGAAACTGTTTTTTTAATACTATGCACGGAAACAGAATAGTTAAGATACTTGATATATACGTCATCAGGCGGTTTATAGGTACTTTTTTCTATACCATAGCACTCCTTTCAACGGTAGTGGTTATTTTTGATATTTCCGAGCGAATTCATGATTTCCTTGACCCGGAGGGCCCAACATTGTATGAGATCATTTTTGATTATTATATGAATTATCTGCCCTATTTGGTAAATCTTTTTAGTTCGTTGTTTACATTCATTACCGTTATTTTTTTTACTTCCAAAATGGCTGCTGATACAGAGATAATTGCCATTTTAAACAGTGGCTTGAGTTTCAACAGGTTTTTAAGACCATATATAGCTTCGGCTGTTTTACTCGCCTTGCTGTCATTTTATATAAGTAATTTTGTAATTCCACATACCAATAAAGAATTATTGGCTTTTCAATCGAAGTATGTGAAAAATCTCGTTGAAAAAAGGGAGCGAAATATTCATCTGCAAATTGACCCCAAAACTTATGTTTATGTTGAAAACTTCAATTTGAGGCGAAATAGGGGAAACCGGTTTTCAATGGAACGGATCAATAAAAAGAACGAACTCACATACAAACTCACCTCCGATTATATTAAATGGGACAGCGCTTCGAAAACATGGTCTATTCATAATTACCACGTCCGCAAAATCAATGGGTTTAAAGAAAAGATCACCAAGGGTAAGGTGATGGATACCACCCTTAATCTCCGTCCTTCTGACTTAGTTATTGAACTTGATAACATGAAAACTATGGGGTTTTGGGAGCTTCGCGACTATATTGAAGAAAAGAAAATGCGGGGCGTCCAGGAGGTGACGGAATATGAAGTGGAAAAGCATAAGCGTATTGCTTTTCCGTTTTCAAACATCATATTAACACTTATGGCCGTTTCATTGTCGAGTAGAAAACCAAGAAGGGGTGTTGGCACTAATTTAGGCATAGGCTTTACATTAGCCTTTTCTTATATATTGATTATGCAGGTTTCATCGGTGTTTGGGATATACGGCAACATTCCACCTATTGTTGCTGTTTGGATTCCTAACTTGGTTTATGCTATCATTGCACTATTTTTGCTTAAACAAGCTCCAAAGTAAAAAAATTTTCTTTTATCAAGCTTTAGCAATCCCATCAAGCATTTCATTAAAACTGTTTTGCCCCAAGGGGTAAATAGCCCGCAGCCGGTAGCCGGTAGTTGCCCCCCATTCTAATGCCGCATAGCTACCGGCCCCATTCTTCAATTAATCCTCCGCGAATGAGCAGGCTATATTTTTAAACCGCAAATAATTTAGAGAAACTGAATATCATGTTCTATATATTTATTAACTTAAATGGGTAGTGAGGTCTCTAAATCGATGCAATCTAAATTATTAATATCACAACTTTGTACTTGTTAAAAACTTTGTTAAAAATTTTCTTATTATCTTAAACATAAATTAAAAAATTGTCCGTAAATTTGTCCGAGTACGTAAAAATGTTCGCAATCATGGCTACAATAAATTATTATTTAGATAAGAAGAACAAAAAGGGTCTTTCTCCAATTCATTTAAGGATTAATTGTGAGGGCGAACAGTTGAAAATATCAACTGGTCTCAAGGTTGTTCCTGATAATTTTGATAAAGAAAAACAGCTAGTTTTAGCAGAAGATGAAGAATTTAACTCCAAGAATCAAAAATTAAAATTATTAAAAGAACAGACTAGTGATTATTTAAATAATTCTATAAAGCATAGTTTTTCTTATGAAGAAGTGAAAACAAAGATCAAGGAACTAGTTAAATCCTATACTGAGAATGATAGGGTTAGAATATCAAGAGAGCAGCTTTCTTTATATGGACGGTACTATAATTTCATTGATCTTTTTTCAGGTGCCGGTGGATTTAGTGAAGGCTTCTTACAAGCGACTTATAATGATAAAAATTTCAATTTTGTATTAGCCAGTGATATTAATGAGAACTGTGAGTTAACACATCTTGTGAGATATAATCATCAACTTGGTTTAGATACTGAGTTTTTACAAAAGGATATTACCGATCCTGATTTTGAAGAAAAGTTACAGGAAAAAATTGGGGACACCAAAATCGATGTCGTTTGTGGTGGCCCTCCTTGTCAGAGCTTTAGCTTAGCTGGATTAAGAAAAAAATATGACAAAAAGAATGATTTATTTGCGAACTATTTAAATGTTATCAAGCTTTTACGTCCTAAGTACTTTGTTATGGAAAATGTAAAAGGCTTACTTACAAAGGATAAAGGAAAGGTCAAAGATTTAATTTTAAAGCAGATTAGATCAATAATTGATATAAATGAAGTTCCTAAGCTTATTGATTTCGTTAATAAATTACAAAAGAAGAATCATTATGGGAATAATATCCTATTTAATAGCATAAAACATAGGATTGAATTTGAGAATAAAAATGGGGATTCTTTGCTAGAAGCTAAACTAAATTTCGTTAAATATCTGGATAGCCAATTTAAGAATTTTGTTAGTAGGTTTTTCGATTATAAAACCAGCAAAACAGACTTTAATATTAATACAATAAGACATGGTTTAAGGCTTCTTGCTCGTAACAAGGAGCTGGAACTTCTCCAAAAACAAATAGTTAAGGAAAAAGATATATCCTATATTTACAATGATAGATTCGAAAATAAGTTTGATAACTTTTTAGAAGCCATCGAGCCAGAAAAAATAATAGCTGAGATCGAGAATTCTGTTAATCACATAAGTTTAATAAAGGGCACAAATGAGATTGGTGAAATATTACAGGCACTTAGATTGTACATTTCTCCTTATGAAGATCTGGAGCAAGAACTTAAAAAATTTGTTGACAAGTCAATGGAATTGGAATTCAAAGAAATAACATCCAATTTAAGGTTATACAAGATTGAAAATCCATTCGTTGCAAAAGCCTCTGAATATGGGGTTCCTCAAAACAGAGAGCGCGTACTATTCATAGGATGTAGAAAAGATCAGAAATTAATAAAAGAGGTTAAGCCGACAATTAAGAAAAATGAAAAGGTTACGGTATTAGAAGCGATTTATGATCTTGATTTTATTGATAATAATCAATTTAAATATAATTACGAAAGTATTAACATAGAAGAACTATATAATGGTAATTCTGAAAAATATAAAAAGCTAATAAAGAAAAGAACAATAGATGGTAAAGTTAGTAACAAGAATAGCAAAACATTTGCAGAGTGGGCAAAAAATGGAAGATTAGACAATAGATATAAAGTTAGTTCATCGTTTTATGTTAGAGATTTTAATGGATTAAGGAATGGAGGTAAAAAATATGGTATTCTTCACAATCATCAAACAAGTAATCAAAACAGCACTGTAAGAAAGCGGCTAGAGCTAATTAGAGCTAATGGAAACTACCAATTAGCCAAGGAGGAGTTATCAAAACATGGTTTAGACTCTAATAAAAGAAATTACAACGTTTTGAAGCCTGAATATCAAAGTCCCACTATAATGACGATGCCAGACGATTATATTCATTATAGAGTTCCACGTGCACTAACAGTAAGAGAAATGGCAAGAATTCAATCTTTTGATGATAACTTTGTATTTCAAGGAAAGCGCTCTACAGGCGGTAATAAAAGAAAAGATGAAGTTCCACAATATACGCTTGTTGGAAATGCAGTGCCACCACTGTTAGCTAGAGCCATTGGAATGGAAATTTTAAAAGTGATAAAGTAACATCTATGAGAGAACTGACAGAAATTGAAAAAAGACGAATTAAAATCCTTGTCGACAAATCTGTAGATTTTGCATTAATTGAACCAACTTCAACCGGATTGAATAAGTCAATAATGGATGCTACTACACCTGTAAGAACATTTTTGGAAAAACATGAGATTCACGATTATGAGAACCAACAACAGGGTCAAAGCTATAAAAAATATGTTAAGTCTAAATTCATAGAAAGTGAATCAATAACATCATCGGTAGCATCTTTTTATAGACCCCATACTAAAAAAGGAGATCCTCGTCTATGGTTCAAAAGTTTGAAAAGATATGCAAAACCTAATGATGTAATTGCGGTTATAGCTATTGAAAGTGAACTATATCTAATAGACATATCAAGATTGCCATTAGAAAACTTAATACAAGCCAGAGATATTAATCCCTTTTCTGAAGTTATTGAGCATATTCATGATCAAAAGAATAGTATTGCAAATGAATTATTACAAAAATTAAAACTCCTCGCTATTAGAGGTAAAATTCCTTCAATTGTATCTGGTGATACAGGTGTAGGAAGAACATTAGAAACAGAATTGGGAATTAAAATGAATTCATCAAAAAAACCTGATTATAAAGGAATAGAATTAAAAAGTTATAGAGACTCTAAAATAAACCGGAAAAATCTATTTGGTCAAGTTCCTGATTGGGAATTAAGTAAGTTTAAGAGTTCTCTAGAAATATTGATGAATTTTGGATATAAAAGAGATAATGATATAAAATTAAATTGTACAGTTGGAACACTAAAGCGAAATTCCCAAGGATTGATTTTTAAAATCTATGATAAAAAAGGATTATTGGTGGAAAATTCAGATAAAAAGAGCATTGGTGATTTTGCTGTTTGGAGCTTTTCAAAATTAAACAAAAGATTAGAAGAAAAGCATGCCGAAACATTTTGGATTAAAGTTGAACCTATACGTGTTGGGAACCAAGAGTATTTTATATACAAGGAAGTTGAACATACCAGAAAACCTATAATTCCTCAATTCGAAGTACTATTAAGTCAAGGAATTATAACGATGGATCATTTAATGAAACAAAAACAAGATGGTTCATTTAAAGAAAAAGGACCTCTTTTTAAAATAAAGCCAAATTCATTGGATTTACTCTTTCCTCCTAGTATAAAGTATGTATTATCATAACCAATAAGTTAGCTTAAATGCTAGTTATTAGGTATATATGGCCTTAGAATAGTAGGTGCACAGATTTTTTATAATGCACAAATTGCATAAGGGTTTAATTTTGCAAACCTTAGCAGCAAAATCCAAAACTGCCCAATTTAATTCTTTTGATTTATTAATGTTTACAACATTGTAGGCCAAGTTCTGCAAATATGGATCATATCTAATATCTGCTTTTTTTCGTTTACCGAAAAATCGTTCAAGAACTCTAGCCATGTTTACATCTAGCAAAGGAGATTTTTTATTCAATACATATAATTCATATGCATTAGTTATGTATTGCCCCATCATTGGTATTTCCTCTATTTCATTTCTTTTCTTGGGGAATCTACCTTTTCTTTTTCTTAATTCCTGTGCTAATTCATAAATTCTCTTTCCTTTTTGTTTATACAAGCCAAGAGGTTTAATAAAAGCTTTTATTTCATCTTCCGATGCTTTGCCAAGTTCATCCCAGTTTGGATACTTTTTGAAAAATCTTGGAAGAAAATTAGCTACTGTTTCTGCTTTTGTCCTTTGTAGAAATATTTCCGCCATTATGAGTTCATAGTTTGAGGCAGTATTTTTTCTCCAAGGAAATGAACGTCCTTCTTCTTTATACCATCCTAACAGCTTATTTCTGAAAAAATATATTTTTTCTTCATGTATTGTTTTCATGCTATATTTAATAACTGTTATTGTAAATGGAATGTTGTTTATTGTAATAATTGGATAATCCGGATTAAGCTGCCCCCCCTTTCCGGGGCTTAAAAAATGGGATTCTTCACTTTTAAAAGCATTAAAGAAATCTGCCATTCCGGCGGATGTTGACCCCCAAAATAATAATCTCACACTGTATACCTCCGCGTCCTCTCCGCGGCCCTTTGCGTTAAAAACCCCAAATGTTTACAGGCAAAACTTTTATTGGAACCGCTCACACTCCAATCTCCCAAACCCAAAATGCGAAACGCTTTATCAAACTTTAAACCTGTAACTCCCCGCCAATATTAAAAAATCGCACCTTTCCCTCATGAACGGTAAGCCTTGTTTCATCCCCTTATATTCCATAACCCCTTTCAATATATTGGGTTAAATCCTTGAGGAAGCGAACCATGGACGCTCCGTCGATCACATCATGATCAATTAATCCGGGTTATTGGAACATTCTAAGATACAGTAAAAATTCAATTTGCCAGAGGGTTGATAATCCGGACCAAATTGACCCCTTATTCCGGTCCCGGAAAAAGCGGATTTTCCCTTGGCCCCTCTATTGTAAATTCTGCCAATTCTAAATTCCAATCCCCGTCCACAAAGCTAACAAGCTCGATAAACCTCGCTAAACTCTGCCAGGAACCCCATTCTCAAATCTACAATCTACAATCTGCTCCCGATGGCTATCAGCGAATTTCCCGGCAGGTGTTTTTTTAGTTAACGGTTTTGTATTAATGGGATATTAATTTTCAGGAAGTTGGTATCTGCCGGGAAAAGGGGATTATATAAATGCCTCCTATATAACCTGAGATCATTTCTTCT
>JAIPAP010000009.1 GCA_021740045.1 Bacteroidales bacterium | reverse complement strand
AACTTGAAACTTAGAACCTGGAACTAAGAATTTGAAACTTCAACCCAAAGAATAACCATACCTTTGTACTAGCTGTATGAAAGATTTAACGGAAGGAAAAGAAGGGAAGACGATATTAAATTTTGCAACACCATTGCTTATCGGCAATTTGTTCCAGCAATTGTACAATATCGTCGATAGTGTGATCGTGGGGAACTTCCTGGGTAAGGAAGCCTTGGCTGCCGTGGGGGCCTCCTTTCCGTTGATCTTCACCCTGATTTCCTTCATTATTGGTGTGGCTTCCGGTTTTACCATCATCATTGCCCAGTATTTTGGAGCCAAGGATATGAAGCGCGTTCAGAAGTCGGTGGACACCATGTACTTGTTTATGTTGGGTTCCGGGGTGCTGGTCAGTATTTTGGGCATCATTTTTTCTGATGATATCTTCCGACTGATCGACCTTCCCGAAGAGGTGTTGCCTTTGGCCAAGATCTACCTGAATATTTTTCTGGGGGGTATCGTATTGTTTTTCGGATTTAACGGGACCAGTGCCATTTTACGTGGTCTTGGCGATTCCAAAACCCCGCTCTATTTCCTGATCATTTCCACAGTAGCCAACGTGCTTTTCGACCTGTTGTTTGTGGTTGTATTTGAATGGGGTATTGCAGGGGCAGCTATTGCTACCATTGTTTCACAGGGGGGCGCGTTCATTACAGCTATTCTTTACCTTAATCGAACCCATGAAGTTGTTAAGCTTACCGTGAGGAAGTACTATTTCTCCAAAGAGATATTCAACAAAGCCATTCGTATCGGATTACCTTCAGGTTTTCAGCAATCCTTTGTAGCGTTGGCTTTCCTTGTGTTGATACGATTTGTGAATGGCTTCGGCACGGCTACCATTGCTGCTTATACTGTGGGTATGCGTATCAATTCGCTGGTCTCGCTTCCGGCCATGAACTTTGGTTCGGCCTTGTCTACTTTTGTAGGCCAGAACCTGGGCGCTAATAAACCCGAGCGGGTAAAGAAAGGCCTCAGAGCTACTTTCCTGATGTCGGCCAGCGTGGCTTTGGTGACAACCGGAGTGGTTATTTTGTTGCGTGATTTTTTAATGAGCTTATTCACCAATGATGCCGAGGTGATTGCCATAGGGCGGAATCTACTCACCATTGTTTCATCTTTTTACGTTGTATTTGCCGCCATGTTTATTATGTACGGGGTATTGCGTGGGGCCGGCGATACTCTTTCCTCCATGTTTATCACGCTTTTTTCTCTTTGGCTTATCCGTGTACCGGCTGCTTATTTCCTTTCCAATGAGTTGGGTGCCACCGGTATTTGGTGGTCCATGCCCATGGGATGGTTTATCGGTATGGCGATCGGATTTGGATATTATCTCACCGGACGCTGGAAACGAAAGGTGGTGGTAAAGCATGATGCAACCCCAAAAAGTGAATTGATGCATCCCGGCCCCGGGCCAACGGATTCGTCGCCCTAAAGCTTGAAGAATATTTTCGTTGGATTATCTTATTCCTCAGCGTTAAATTTCTTTAAAAATTCCTCCCGGTAGCTTTTACCAACAGGAATTTCCTGCTTGTTGATGGTTACCTGATTACCTTCAATATATTTAATGTGAGTTATTGAAACCACCCATGATCTATGCACCCTGACTAAATCGCCCGATTGAATCTCTTCTAGCAAATGTTGAAGGGTATCATGAACCAGGATATAGGTATTATCGTAATGCACTTTCACATAATCACCCATAGCCTCAAGATGGGTGATCTGCTTTACGGGAACCTTGTATACCTTCTTATCAGCCTTGAGCATAACATAGGATTCTTCGTTTTTGATGCCATTTGTCTTTTTTGTTCGCTCAAAAGCCTTATCCACAGCCATGAGAAAACGATGAAAAGAAAAGGGCTTCATTAGATAGTCCACAGCATTAACCTCATAGGATTCAATGGCATATTCGGGATAGGCTGTTGTAAAAATTACCATTGGAGGTTTGGTCAGGGACTTGAAAAAACTCATACCGGATAACTTTGGCATATTAATATCAAGGAACATAAGATCAGGCTTTTGCTCAAGCAGGACATCCCTGGCTTCGAAGGCATTGTTACAGGTAGCCAACAGCTTCAAATTTGGTGTATCCTTTATGTATTGTTCTAGCAAGTCCTGCGATACCGGCTCATCCTCAACAATAATGCAACTCAAAGTCATTCCGTTAATCCTTTTATGTTAAGCTTACCTTATTAATCTTTGTATGGTTTATATTACTTTCCAAGAATCAAAGTTACACCTTAACTTAATTTGTTTTTCTGTATTTCCATTATGACCTTAAATACCCTGTTGGTCTTCCTTATGGTAAAGCTATGCCTGCCGGGATAGAGCAATTCCAGTCTATGTTGAATATTCTTAAGCCCAACTCCTCCCGGGTCCTTATCCAGCATTTCATCGACATATCCCCTATTGTTTTCCACCTCAAACCTGAAAATTCCGCTTTTTGCTTTCATCATGGCAATTAAAAAGATATCCTTAACCTCAGCTTTTAACCCATGTTTAAAGCTATTCTCTATCAAAGGTAAACATAACATAGGAGCTATCATCATCTGATCATCATCCACCTCGGTTTTGAAAGAAATACTATTGTCAGCATTTGTACGAAAACGTTGAAGATCAATATAATCATTTATCAGTTTTATCTCCGAACCGAGCTTTATTTCTTCCATCAAGGAATCATAAATAACATAACGCAAAATATCCGATAATTTAAGTATGGCTTCAGGAGCCTCTTTCCGCTTGCTCTTGGTAAGTGAGTATAATACATTCAAGCTGTTAAATAAAAAGTGCGGGTTAACCTGATTGATCAGGGCTCTCAATTCGGCTTCGGTTTTTTCTTTTTCAAGAATAATAAGTTTTTGCCTGGCCTCATTAAGTTCAAACCATTCCTTCGACAAATGAAGCAAGGTAGTTAGTCCCATAAATACCAGGAAAAATTTCAGGATATCGCTAAAACTGTAATAGGATATAAAATAGTAGCCGGGGAATATGTAATCGACAAGATGACGGAAGAATAATTGGTTGAAGAAGCTAAAAAAATGCAGGCTTGCGATAAATAGCAAAGCATAGACAATGTAATGCTTTCTTTTCAGAAAACGCGGGATAAACACCAAAAGATTCAGCTCCACCGGAATAACCAGGGTAAAGATAAAAATAGCCGTATAGAGATAATCGATACGTTGAAAACTACTTGATAAGGAAAAGATATTCATCAATACATAGCCCGAAACAGCCCAGAATAACAAATGCTGGGAGAAACTGTTGCGAATAAATGCCAAAAGGTATTTTCTCATAAAGATCTTCATTATTACTTGCGCTTTAGTGTAGTGCATGATACGCTGTTATATTCATCGCACTCGGCCGGCAGTTTGGTCTTGCCATACTTTATGAGGAATTTTTGCAGTTCGCTGGTTCCGGCTGTTAGCACATATTGAGTGGGTTCAAGTTCATCAGTATAAGTTATTACCTCATGAGCTATCTTTACCCGGTTTTCCTTGAATAAATCAGTAAGCCACTCTTCTTCAAACCAACTGATGGTAATTTCATTATCGGAAATAATCTCGATTTGGGCAATGGAATGGGCCGGAACAAGGTGAAGCTCCATGAGAACCTCATCACGGTCTTCACGAATAGGGGCAAAGTCAAGGTAGTTGATGCCTTCCAATTCAAATAGGTGAACGTTGAACCGTGATACGCGCTTGGCATCCTTTTGTTGCATTTCCACAAGATAGGAATTGTCTATACTATCACCTTTCATAAATCCCTTTGAAAAGCTGTACCGGCTTATTTTCCAGGCTGTTTCATCAGCATCCATATAGCTTCCCAATAGTTCCGGTTTAAATACTACATCTCTTTCCTCATAATAAGGATGAAGCGACTTTACCAGGCAACCGCTAAACAGAAGTCCCATGATTCCGATTAATATTATGCTTTTTGCTTTCATAATTGAATGTTTTTATGTTCTGTAAGCAAAAGAAGCATCCGTAAGTCCGGATTGCAAAAATATTCGATGAAAATACTGATTTTGTCGATGAAGCCGGATCGCTTATAGGATTGAAGCGACAAATAGTTGATATGATAAGAAGAAGAACGGCAGATATTCTCTCTAATACCTAAGTTGAGCGATTTGAATCCCGACTAATCGGGAAAAAATCGCTTTACTTATCCCGAAGCGTCGGGACCGATTTAGAAATTGTTGCTTTTCACCGAATGGGTGAGGTGAAAAGCTTACAATTTCTTAATCCCCGTCCCGAAAGTTTTCGGGATCGGGGCAGGCGTTGAGCGAGAATCGTTCAATTTGGGTAATAGTCCTTATTCCTCAATTAGTTCATAACTTAAATTTTACTCATGGTACTCGTACGCATAGCGTATGGTGTAGCTCTTTCCTATGCCAGGCTCCGGGCTACCGATAAAAACCCTCGATTCCAGTACATTGCCGTGTTCATCCAGTTCCCGCTCAATGCGGTTGTTTAATTCCTGATCGCTGTTGTATTCCTCCTGCTTCACCACATGCCCATTGTCATCCCGTTCGATTACGATGGTGCTTTCCCCGTCGGGTAATTGCTGAACTATGCGGTTGCGGTTACCTTTTTCATCCAGTTCAAAAGTAAGTTTTTCCAGCAACTCCCCTTTATTGTTGTAACGTTTTGATGCAATCTGCCGGCCATCATCATACACATAAACCTCGCGGGTGGTGGTATGGTCATCGGCGTTCCATTCCGTATATTCCACTTGGTTTCCATTCTCATCGAATTTACTGAGCCGCTCCGAAACCAACTCATTGTCCTCGTCAAAATACTGCTCCTTGACCAACCGGCCGTTTTCAAAGACAAATAGCTCCCGGGCTTCTTGTTCCTCATCTTCATTAATCGTAATGCGTTCGGTTAAATTCCCGCTCTCATCGTATTCATGGATGATCTCATCCGGTTCACCTTCCACATAATGCTTTCGGGCTTTAATTACCCTTCCGTTTTCATCATACTCATAAGTTTTATGCTCGGCCATTTCATCTTCCTCAAGGTAATATACTTCCTCAATGAGCCTTCCCGCCGTATCATAATTTCGTTCATACCGCTCGGTAAAATTCCCTTCCTGATCATAGTTTTCTTCCACTACCAGGTTTCCTTTCTCATCGTATTCCGAATAGCGAAACTTAACGGTATTCTCATCCTTTTCATCTCCCGGCATCTCATCAATGCGGTATAGGGTTATTGATTTGATCTTCTTGTCCATACTTCTATTGTTGTATTTATTTGAAGCATGCTAAGGTAAAAAATATCTATTGAGTTCCGAGTTTCAAGTTTCAAGTTCCAAGTTCCGAGTTCCGAGTTCCAAGTTCCATGTTCCGAGTTTCAAGTCTAAAGTTTTAAGTTTAAAGTTTAAAGTTGTGGTTACTGCTATGAAAATAAAATTCTTTATTTAGCAAATTAAAACAGTTAGCTCAGGCATCGTAAAAATCTACCTATAAAGTATTCAGTTATTTGAACAAAAAGAGCCTGAAAGGCTCTTGCATCACAGCACAGGGCGAAGCCCTGTGTGGTAAAATCAAACAATCAACCCTTCAGGCTGAAAGCCTGAAACAAAAACATAAAGACTGTAACCATGTTTTCAGTGTAATCCTGATTTATATTCCCCAATTTTCCCTAATTTCGAAGTCTTATAACAAAAACATGAATCATGAAAAGGATAACGAAGTTAGTATTGGTATTAATGGCAATTGGTATGGCGCAACATATGAACGCACAAAATCCTCTGGAGTATCCTGAAACCCGGAAGGTTGATACGGTTGATGAATACTTTGGCACCAAGGTGGCCGATCCTTACCGGTGGCTGGAAGATGACCGGGCGCCGGAAACCGAGGCTTGGGTTAAAAAGCAAAACAAGGTTACTTTTAATTATCTTGAAAGCATCCCTTTTCGCGACAAGATAAGGAATCGTCTTGAAAACATCTGGGACTATCCCAAATACAGTGTACCTTTTAAAGGAGGCGATCATTACTTCTTCCGTAAGAATGACGGCATGCAGGATCAAAGCGTGTTGTACATTCAGGATGATCTGGATGCCGAACCCCGGGTTTTCCTCGATCCCAATAAATTATCGAAAGATGGAACCGTTGCCCTGGGCTCGGTAAGCATTTCTACCGATGGCAAATACATGGGTTATTCCATTAACCGTGCAGGTTCCGACTGGACGGAGATACACATTCGTAAGATCCCTTCGGGTGAAAAACTGGATGATAAGGTGGAATGGGTGAAATTCTCGGGCATTGCCTGGAAGGACGGTGGCTTTTATTACAGTCGCTATGCTGAGCCGGAAGAAGGCGAGGAGCTATCATCACAGAACAAATTCCACAAGGTTTATTATCACCGCGCAGGTACCGAGCAAAGTGAAGATATTCTGATCTTCGAAAACAAAGAAAAGCCACTTCGCAACTACTATGCGCAGGTTACCGAAGATGAACACTTTTTGATCATTAATGAAAGTGAATCCACCCATGGCAACGCCGTTTATTGTAAAGATCTGTCTAAATCGGATGCGGAGTTTATCAAGATCATGGAAGGCTTTGATCACGAAAACCGGGTGATCGATAACATCGGTGATAAGCTGCTGATGATGACCAACCAGGATGCTCCCCGAAATAAGCTCGTTTTGATCAATCCTGAAAATCCCGGAAAAGAAAACCGCGAAACCATCCTCCCGCAAAAAGATATTGTATTGCAGGATGTAACCCTGGCCGGCGGCAAACTCATAGCCGAATATATGAAAGATGCCAGCAGCAGAGCTTATGTGTATTCCTATAATGGCAAAAAGCTTGACGAAATCAAAATGCCCGGACTGGGAACGTTGGCTGGTTTCAGTGGCAAGAAGGAAGAAAACATTGCTTTTTATGCTTACACTTCCTTTACCTTTCCGGCTACCATTTACAAATATGATGTGGAAAAGAATAAATCGTCGGTTTATTATGAATCGGATATCGACTTTAATCCTAATGACTTTGTAACCGAGCAGGTGTTTTACAAAAGCAAAGACGGAACCAAAGTGCCCATGTTTATTACCCATAAAAAGGGCTTAAAAAAAGACGGTTCCAATCCTACCTTGCTATATGGATACGGTGGATTCAATGTAAGCCTTACCCCGTTTTTCAGTCTGAGTAATTTGGTGTTTCTGGAGAACGGCGGCATTTATGCCCTGCCCAATATCAGGGGTGGCGGTGAATACGGTGAAGAATGGCACCAAGCCGGAATTAAAATGAACAAGCAAAATGTGTTTGATGATTTTATCTCAGCTGCCGGATACCTGATTGATAAGGGTTTTACCTCTTCGGAGAAACTGGCCATTGCCGGTGGTTCAAATGGCGGATTGCTGGTGGGAGCCTGTATGACACAGCGCCCTGAATTGTTTCGGGTTGCATTACCTGCTGTAGGAGTTATGGATATGTTGCGATATCATAAATTCACCATTGGCTGGGCCTGGGCCGGTGATTACGGTACCAGCGAGGATTCGAAGGAGATGTTTGAATATCTTTATGCCTATTCTCCCCTGCACAATTTGAAAGAAGGCATTGAATATCCCGCAACTATGATCACCACAGCCGATCACGACGATCGGGTGGTACCGGCACATTCGTTCAAGTTTGCAGCCACCTTACAAGAAAAGAAAAGGGGCGGCGATCCGGTGATCATCAGGATAGAAACCAAGGCCGGACACGGTGCCGGAAAGCCCACTTCTAAGATCATTGATGAGCAAACTGATAAATGGGCTTTTATCTTCCGGAATTTGGGCGTAGAGCCGGCTTATGATTGATTTTTAACCAGTTTGGTTACGAGATTTGTAAATTGCTTGTACCGAAGGGGTTTGGCTGCATATTCATCAACCCCCAGCTTCAGGCAATGCTGCCGGTCCGATTCCATGGCGTAAGCTGTTAATGCTAATATGGGCAAGCGTTCACCCGACTCTTTTTCGATAGCCCTAATTTGTTTTATGGTTTCATAGCCATTCATTTCAGGCATGCGAATATCGAGAACCAGTAGATGGTATTTGCGTTCTCTCAATTTTTCCAGGGCGGCTTTGCCGTTTTCCACAATATCGAGTTCCCAATTTTGTCTTTTGCAAAAGGCCTTCATTAGATCGCGGCTCGATTTGGTATCCTCTGCTAACAGCAGGCTAAGTTTTTCATCATTGGCTTCATCTGCTTCCGTTGTAGAAGCCTCTTTGGGTTGTTTTTCACCAACAGGTTTTTCATAAGGGATTTCAAATGAAAAAGTACTTCCTTTGTTAGGTTGACTTTTCACGTTTACAGTTCCCCCCATTTTATCAACCAATACTTTCACAATGGCTAGTCCCAGGCCCGTACCCTGTTTTGATCGGGTAATAGTATGTTTGAGCTGGTAAAAATCGGAAAAGATTATATCAAGGTCATTTTCCCCTATCCCCATGCCGGTATCTTCAACGGCAATGTACACAAAATGACCATTATCTTCTTTCTCAACGGTTTTAAGATAAATAACAATACTGCCCTCAGAGGTATATTTGATGGCATTGCTCACCAGGTTCATGATGACCTGCCGTAGTCGAAGCGGATCCTGGTGTATTATCAATTCATTGCCGTTATTGTTTTTAAAGTCCAATGTGAGGTCTTTGGATTCAGCCAGCAGTAAGAAATGCTCCCGCACTTCACTGATCAACCGAACCACATCGAAATTCTCTTTTTCCAGCGATAGCCGTCCGGCTTCAACTTTGGATAAGTCGAGTATGTCGTTAATAATGTCCAGCAAGGAGTTCCCTGAGTTTTGTATGGTAGAGATCATCTTGTATTTTTCCTCGTCTTGCTCCATGCTCGATAAAACATCGGTAAATCCGATAATGGCATTGAGCGGTGTACGGATCTCATGGCTCATATTGGCGAGGAAACGTGTTTTGGCGTCACTGGCTTTTTCAGCTTCTTCCTTGGCTTGCCGCAAATACTTTTCGGCTTCTTTTAAGCTGCTTATATCGTGATGAACAATTCCGATGCGGGTTCCTTTACCGGTATCGAAAGGAAATGCTACTGCCTGTATGGTTCTGATCTGCCCATTTTTA
Source organism: Bacteroidales bacterium (assembly GCA_021740045.1). Classification (GTDB taxonomy): domain Bacteria; phylum Bacteroidota; class Bacteroidia; order Bacteroidales; family JAIPAP01; genus JAIPAP01. The sequence goes on along the minus strand of JAIPAP010000009.1, from coordinate 42,052 downwards.
GTACGAATAACGGATTCCAAAGCTTGATTGTAGAAGTTTGATTGTTCCGGGCTTGATTGTCCCTGTAAAAATCGTTTCATAGATCCATACAGCTTATGATCTTTATGTTGCTCATCAACCAGCAGATCATAAGCCTCCGTTATTGTTCTTCCCACAACCTCCTCGTTTTTGTAGCCAGTGATATTTTCTTCCCCTTTATTCCATTCAATGACCTTACCCTCTTCGTCGACCAGGATCATACCGTCATGCGCTTCCTTGATAAACCGCCTGAATTTTTCCTCGCTTGCTTTGATGATGTTTTCCGCCTCTTTTTGCCGGGTGATATCCCTGCTGATAGAACCTATCCGTGTAGTGTCTCCGGTGGTTATAAGAAATTCATGGGTTTGAACGATCTTTGTTTTCCCGGGTGACTGTATCTTATGTTCTGCCGGATTCGGCGGGGGGTTTTTGCTTTCACGCAAGCTCATCAACCGGTGGTAAAGATCATTGGGAGTTACCTGGGATTTGCGCTCTTCGGGAACCAACTTGTAATGTACTTCCCAGGCATTTTTTCCGATCACTTGTTCTTTGGTTAAACCAAAAAGTTGTTCAGCAGCTATATTCCATTCACTTATCTTCAGGTCTTCATCAATAATCACAATACTATCTTTTGATTGATGAATGAATTGCCTCAAAGCATTTTCGCTTTCATTGCGCTTGCGGATGTTTTCACCGCGTTCCTGTTCTAAGGATAAAGCTTTAGCCAGTGTGGTGATGATCTCAACTTCGGTGGTGGAGAATTTGCGGGGTTTATCGTCAACAATGCTGAGGGCGCCAATGGTTTTGTTATACACATTTACCGGATAGCCTAAATAAGCTCTCAGGCCATATTTTCTTACCCCGGGATCAGTTTTTTCAAATTTGGTTCCTTTAAGCTCTTCAAGCACCACAGGCGTTTTATCACCCTGAATTACGGCATTATAACATATGTGCCCGTCAGGAGAATCTACTTTTTTATAACCTTTGGGTAAGTTGTGTGATGACCAGGCGACAAGAGATTTGGATGCTTCATCCAAACGGTTGTACAATGAAGCTACTCCTCCCAGTATCTCATTGGTTTTACGTACAATCAGATGCATGTTTTCAAAAGGATCGGTGCCCAGCTCATAGAAAATATTGTTAAGCTTTTTTAGCTGGCGCTCGGCGGCTTTCTTTTCCGTTATGTCTTCAACCGTTCCTTCGTAATACAAAACCGTTCCATCATTACTTCTAACAGTACGGGCATTTTCCCTCACCTCAATCCAGCTTCCATCACGTTTTTTCCAAATTGCTTCTAATCCCCGCACTTCCCCATTTTCTTCAAGTTTCTTTTTAAACTGTTTGCGCGAATAACTTGGCTCAAAACCTTCTTTTTCGAGATTGCGTTGCGATAATTGTTCAAATGATTTAAATCCCATTAATCGTATTAGAGCAGGATTGGCCATTAAAATTTTTCCATCGGGTGATGTACGATAGAGGCCTATGGTAGAATTTTCAACCAGTTTCCGGAAGCGGTCATCCTTGGAATTTTCTATTTGATTGAACAACTGCATATTACCAAGAGAAATTTCTCCTTGATTATGTCTTACCGAGAGGTCTTGAATAATAGCCGCGAATTCATTGTTGGAAAATCCGGTAATGGTAATATTCAGCCATTGCTCCGATTCTTTTACATAAAAATCAAGTTGTATGGACGGTCGATCCTTTATTGCTTCATTTATGAACCCAAGCAGTTGATATACCTGTTGGTTGTTGCCTTTGGTGATCTTGCTTAAATTCTGCCCGATCAAATTTTCATGGGAGGATCCGCTTAATTGTTCGAAAGCGGAGTTTGCATCAATGAATTCGATATCAACTGGAATATGCTTTTCATTAAAGAGCATTTTTTGGTAGGAAATGGCAAAACCGGCCTTATCCATTATTTTCAGGGTATTATCCTGGAGAAAAGAGGAGTATCGACCCGGTGAGTTTATGTTGTTCATAAATAAACGCCCTTATTATGTATGTTATTAACAAGCCAGAATTAATATTGATCAGTAATATCGAAAACCTGTAGTTAATTTAGTAAGGAATTAGCTCTTACAAAATTAGGAAATAATCAATAGCTTTGACAGTGAAAAATATGAAAAAATAAAATAAACCGATGTATTTAGAAAAACAGAAAATAAGTACGGATTTTAAGTATATAATCTCTGAAATATATTAAAAATGAAATTCCCTTTTCCTGGTGTCCTATACATGCATTTCAGGATTGCAATACAAATATTTAACAGCTACAATATCTCCAGGAAAAGGGAATGGTTATTTATAATATATAGCAATTTACTTCATCAGAAAGCTGAAATCCTCTTTAATATCCCTGAATTCTTCGCCATATTTGAAAAGACGAATAGGGTGGGGGCCAACCAGTTTTAAATCATTACCGGTAACTTCAAACAAACAGCCTTCGCGCAATCCAACCACATACATATCATGGTTTGCTTTGGTAAATTCATCGATACGTTGCTCACGGGTTTCTCCTGCATGACCCTGGGCATGAGCATCAAGATAGTGTGGGTTGATCTGGAAAGGGATCAAATTAAAGGTGGTGAAACTTTCCGGTTCGGAGATGGGCATGTCGTTCGTGGTTTTCATGGTGGGACAGGCCACATTTGCTCCTGCGCTCCAGCCCATATACGGCAGGCCTTCTTCACATCTTTTGCGGATAGGTTCAACCAGCTTTAACTTATGGAGCATCATCACCAGGTGGAAGGTGTTCCCACCACCCACAGCAATAGCTTCGGCTTCTTCCACAGCTTTAACAGGGTCGGCTTCCTTGTGGATGGAATAAAGCTCATAACCAATTTCCTGGTAAACCTTTTTCACTTTTTCCTCATAAACATCGAATGATTTTTCAACACTTTCAGCTGCCAGACCAACACCGGCATAAGGGATAAATAGCACTTTTTTGGCATCAGTGCCATCCAAAAATTCCTTGATATTCTGGCGGGGCCAGCCCAGGTATTCTCCACCCGCCATGGTTGAATTACTGATCAGCAATAATTTTTTCGTCATAATATTGATTTTTTTAATGATTGTTTTATGATCCAAATATAGGAGTTTTTTAGGGGTTGGCATTGACAGGATTACTAAATATGGGTTTATTCCTGGGATTCACCGTTTTCATCGCCAGGCCAGAATCCTAAACGCCGCGCACGCTCTTCCCATTTTTGGCGGGCCATCTTACGCAAATCATCAATGGTATCGTACTCATCGACGATCTCAAGGCCCAGGATGGTTTCAATGAGATCTTCCATGGTTACAATACCCGACATGCCCCCATATTCATCCACTACCATGGCGATCATTTCTTTTTCGGTAATAAACCTTTCATATAGCGATGAAAGTGGCATTGATTCGGTTACTACCATTATATTGCGCTTAAATGCGCTTAATGGCTCGCCATATTGGTTATGAACCATTTTTAGCATCAGATCGTCTTTGAGCACATAACCGGTAATGTTTTCCTTATCCTGGCTATAAACCGGTATACGCGAAAAGTGGATATCGGAAATATTGTGTAAAAACGATCTTACCGGGGTGTTTTCCTCGGCCGAATGCACAACTATACGGGGAGTCATAATATCGCGTACCAACAAGTAATCGAAGCGCATGAGGTTTTGAATGATCAATGATTCCTTTTGCTTAAAAATTCCGGCGGTGGTTCCCATGCGGGCCATGGCCGAGAGCTCGTCGCGGCTAACTGGGTGTTCGCCGTGGCCTTGTTTGAGCCATCGCGTGATCACCTGGCTGATCAAAATAAAGGGATACAAAGGTGAAAATATCAGGATTTGCAGTGTATACACCGAAAAAGAGGCCAGCTTTTTCCAGTGAACGGCACCCAGGGTTTTGGGGATTATCTCGGAAAATACCAATATTAATATGGTCAGCAGGGCCGAAGCAATGGATAAGACCTCCTTACCCCAAATAAGCTGGGCCTGTGCACCAACTCCTGCTGCTCCAACGGTGTGCGCCAGGGTATTGAGGGTGAGTATGGCCGCCAGGGGCCGGTCAATATCGTCTTTGAATTTCTTTAGTATTTTCCCATAGCGCAGCCCCTTGTCATGCACCATGTTCACATAGCTGGGGGTAGTACTCAATATAACCGCCTCGAGCAGTGAACAGAGAAATGAAAACGCCAATGCGATGAATAAATATAAAAACAACAGATTCATATGATGGCAAAGGTAGAGGTTTTGCGTTAATTGAGCGATAGTAGGATAACTAGTTCCACCTATATTTATTCATCTGTTTTGCTGGATGCTTAATTATTTATCGAAACGCATTTCCGTGTAACCAAAGTTTGATCATCAACTTTGAGGGAATAAATATACATGCCCGGGGGAAGCGTTTCTCCATTGTCATTGCGCCGTGTCCAACTCAACTTATGTGTTCCTTGTTGATAGAACTTATTTGTAAGCGTTTTAACTTTTTGGCCCAAGTCATTAAAAATTACAAGTTCAACATTACTGCTCCGGGGTAATGAGAAGGCTATAGTTGTTTTATTGGAAAAAGGGTTGGGATAATTAGGCTGAAGCATAACATGGGTATTAGTTCCAGTTGTCTCTCGGGGATCGATTCCGGTTATCATATTCCATTCGCCTGCATTGAAATCGTACATCCATTGTTGATCTGTTGGTTCACCCGTTTCGTTTAACCCGCCGAAAAGCAATAAAGTTGGATTATCCTTCGATTGCCATGTTAAGGCTATCGCTCCATGTGATGTTGATGGTGGGCCGTCTGGCAGCTTAGTCCATTCGGTGGTTTCCATGTCAAATTGATAAAAATCGTCGGTAAGCCCTTTTTCAGCGTTTTCTCCTCCAAACATGTACATAAGCATATCGTTGCCGAATTGAGCAAAGGTATGGCACATGAACGCCAGGGGTGAAGGTATATCGCCCGAAGTGTAAGAAAACATCCAGTCACTGCCTAATGGTGTATCGTAATAGCGGGCATCGTCTCTGTAATCAGTTTCATTCCAGCGTATTCCTCCATAGGCATAAATACGCTCTCCTGCCACGCCGATAGCATGTCCGGTTGATGGAGGATGCATTCCATTGTCTTCTTCCCATTGACCCGTTGCCGGGTCATAACTGTAAAAATCCATCAAATCCGAGCCGGAATTATCCTTACCACCATAAAGGTAATCGTTATCCCCAACGGAGATCACAGTGTGACCATACCTGGGCGAGGGAACATCACCTGATTGTTCAACTTGATCCCACGCATTGGTTTCAATGTTGTAGCGCCAGGTGTCATCCAGGAGGTCGACTTCCCCTTCACCTCCATGAATATACATTTCTTGATCCTCAAACCAGGCAGCATGGTTTTTTCTTTTCGGAGGGTGTTCTCCGGTTGGTTCTACTTCATTCCAGGCATTGTCAAATGTGTATATATCATTAAACAAATGCCCGCTTACATCTTCTCCTCCAAAGAGCATAACCGTGCCATCGGGTAGGGTTACCATGGTGTGTCCGTGTCGGGCTTCGGGAATGTCTCCCGGAGGCTGGGCTGCGGTAGCGATATAAATCAGAAGAAAACCTGAAATTAGCCATAAATGTGTTTTCATAATGGTAAATTTTTAGATGAATGATTCATTTGGATCCTGGCATATCTTTCCACGAAACAAAACAGCTAACTTTTCTTATTTCAGGTGGAAAACATACCAATGATGCTTTCAAAGGTATGTAATTTGAATTAAATAATCAAGCGATGTCACACAAAAAGGTGCGTGGTGGGGTTAGGGGTTGCAGGAATGCTGAAATTTGTATTTAGTTTTTATATTTTAAGGCAGGTAATCAATTATAAGAACACTTTTAGTTCTTTCTTTTATTTTTTCTTCTATTATTCTTATTGTTTCAATGGTATCCATTTTAAACATGGCAATGCTAACAGGGCGTTTGGTTTGAGAGTTCTTTTTGCACCTTTTCAATCAATTTTAGATTCTTTTCATCATCATGTTCTGTCAATTCAAGCAAGTTGTTTAAATGCTTTAGAAGCTTGGCCTCATCTGATTCTATATTTATTAGATAAATACAATTTGTAAATTGATATGTTGGTTATTTTTATTAAAAGCTAGCAAAAGCCTTTTCTTCTTTAAATCTATTATCATGTAGGTAATAGACTAATTAGTTTATTTATATCTTATTCTTCATATTGCAGCCTGAATTGAACTTCATAATTCTTTATGAAATCAACTTCTGTTTTATTCAAACCATACAATTGTCCAATAATGTCATCTATTTGATCAATTATTGGTTTTGATTTACCAATTTTATATTCTTTAAATGATTCAATATTTTTGTATTTAGTGGTTTGTCTAACATTTGCGTTTTTTTCAATATCTTTTAAATATTTTGAGTAAATTTCTACAAGCTTTTCATTAATATTTTCACTTAGCTTATCTAATGGCAGGCCAAATGATACTATCTCATATGTCTTAAGGTCAAGATTATTAGAAAAAATTTGATAAAACCAAAAATATAAATTACTACTTAGTATAGCCCCAATAGAGTCAGCAATATTCTCATCAAGAACCAAATACCTTTCTTTAGTAGAGCCGGTAGAATAGTTTGTGATTACTTTAAAATATCGGCCACCTGAAGTTCTATAATAGATTTTATTACCTTTTGTTTTTAGACAATCACCAATCTTTGTTTTTTGGTTTAATATTTTTTTTAAAATCTTCTTTTCAATGTCTAAACTAATTTTGGGGTATCTGCCTATTAGCTTGACATCAGACACATCAATGAATTCAAGATTTTCAACTAAATGCCTCAAATTTATAACACCCTTTTTTCTATACATTTTGGTAGAGAGAATACTTTGTACAGAAATATTATCTTTTTTGAAAAAAATAATGCTTGTATTCACGACTGCATTTTCAAAAACTGGCTCTGGACGAACAGCATAAGAAGAAATCTTAATTAAGCTACAAGTATCTTCAAGTAATTTATGAACTCCAGTAGCAGAGTCACTTGACGTGATTGATATAGGAACTATATAATGCAGATTGGCATTTGACTTACACAAAGAATGACCTAATTCAATAAATAGTGTATATGTGTCTAACGAGCCTTTTTGAACTCCGGCTATGGTTTTAGCTGAGGTGTACATTCTTTGAAAATAAGGCTTGTCAACTGCATTTACTTTAGCGCCATAGGGAGGATTTCCAAAAACAATATCAAAACCCTCCTTAATTTGAGGAAAGAAATATTTTATCTCAAAAAAGGCCACAGATTCATTTTTGTAAATATTACGGAAAGTATTCCAGCGCTCAAGGTCCCTTTGAAAGGTGACCATTTGCTGCTGCATTTTCTTTTGTTTTGCTGCGCTTACAGAATTGCTTTCCCGCCTTATTTTGTCTAACCACTGGTTAATCACTACGCGATTAGCATTAACTATCTTGTTGGTATTCTTTTTAATCTCATCCTTTATTTCAGCTTTTCGTTCATTTATAGCGGAGAAATACTCATCGGTTAGTTTCTCAAAACTATCCAAAGCATCTTTTGCATAAGCTTCAATTGCTTCATTCTGTGGGGCGGAGATCAATGTGTTGGCGGCAACCAGCTTAAAATCCAGGTTGGGCAAAGGTTCATATCCTAAGTTGTGTTCATCAGGTTTTGCTTGTTGATCTACGAGTAAAGCAATAAAAAACCGCAATTTGGCTATTTGTATAGCAATAGGTTGTATATCCACTCCATAAATGCATTGCTGTATAATTCCCAACTTACGTATATAATTCCAGTTTTCCTTTTGAAGCTTTTTCCTGGCTTCCGGCTGCATGTAGTGAGGCAGATTATTGATTACCATATCAAACCAAATTTTGTTTTCCGGGTCCAATTTATGCAAGATATGGGTGAGTTTTTGGAGGGCGCCCATTGGAAAAGCTCCGGAACCACAGGCAGGGTCAATTATCTTACATTCATCAATTGCTGCAACAAGTTGTTTGCTCTCTTGCTGATTGAATGGATTTTCTTCTTCCTTGTGACTATATGAAAATAGCTTACGCAGTCTTTCCTCGTCATCAACAGTATTTTTCAGGTAAGCAATCAGGCTTTCATCCACCATATAGTTTACAATTTCACGTGGTGTATAAAAGCTGCCGGTTTTTTTACGGGCTGTTGTCTTGGTTTCCGGATTATAGCTGGCCAGAAGATTTTCAAAAACCTTCCCAAGCAATTCAGGATCGAGGGCAATTTCTTCATCTACGGGTGTGCTTTCCTCTACTGTAAACTTGTATTGATCTAAAATATCAATTAGACCAAAAACAGTAACATTCTTCTTCTTTTTATCATCATAATCTTCACTCAGGTCAATACCTGTATGTTCACCAAAAAAATATTTATCAGGTAAATGAACCTGCTTGGATTTTTTAGTTGAAAAGCCATCCAGCCTGATCTCTTCAGGATTCTCATTGCTTTTCGGTTGGTCAAGACATTCAAAAAGCCCTCCGTTCAGGAATGGAATGTTTCGGAAATAATCCAAGAGCTTTTCTGGATGCTTAAAAAGTTCATCAAAGCGATATACCAAGGGGTCACCGTATTCTTTGGGATTAAAGCCTTTATCAATTATTTTTCTTTTTACAATGGGTTTGTTCAACGTTGCGAAAAAGAGGTTTTGCAGAATTGCTTTGTAAAAAATGGTGTTTTCACCTTTTTTACCTTCAAAATCTTTTAAAATGGATACCAGGTGGTTTTGGTTAAACAACTCATGATTGATCAAACCCTTTTCTTTCATGAACCAAACAAACAACATCCTGGTAAGAAGCCTGATCAGCGATTCGCTTTGATGGACCTTATTATCAAGCAGATCTTTCTCAGGACGAGTTTGTGGGAATTTAACCTCTTTGAGCGTCCATAGATACCAGTTAAATAATTTCTGATAGAACTGTTTATTGAGCTCCTTAATATCAAGTGTTTTTTGCCAGGCATTATGCAGTTCTACAAAATTGGTGAAATTATGTTTACGTTTTAACTCTTCAAAAGATAAGTCAAACAGGATTTCAATATGTGCGCGATGTGGATTGTCTGTTTTGATATCCTTTATCTGGGTGACCTTTTCAAGCACATCTTTTGTTTGATCACGTTTATGTAACCTGCGATTTATAACTGATAAAGTAAGTGTATCTCCATGCTTGAATAAAATCATTACCGGCATGGGAAACAGTTTGTTAATTTCCCGGGTGATATTTGAAAGCGCTGTTCGGGTGTAAGAATTTTCTGTAAGGTCGATGGTAAAAAACAAATAAGTTTCTATGATAGTGTTGTCCACCTGTCTGGTATCGAAAAGGGAGCTTTGTTTTGCGATTTCCTCTTTTGTTAACTGGAAAAGCAGGTCAACATACCTCCAATCATTTACCAGGGCTTTATCTTCATTAAACTCTTGTGCTTCAATGAAATCATCCTTAAACTCTTCAAAGGTCTTTTCCTGCAGCGGTGCCTGCCGTTCCTTATTATAGCCCAATACCTTGAAAAGGTTCAATGCATTTTCAGTGAGATTACCACTGGTAAATCTTTTAATGGCATCTTTAATCCTGGTTCTTATTAGGTTGTTGTCCGGCATCTCTATTTCAGCTTTTTCAGATTCTTGTTCCCCAACAGGGATTTCATTTGTGTGATCGCAATTTGGTTTAATTGTTCGAGGCGTTGGTTTTGCGGGATTTCTTGCCTGATCAGGACGGCATTGATACTCTCCAGGTTTGAAAGTACCACCAATTGCTCTATGGTGGCCTGATCGCGTATGTTGCCCTGAGCATCGGGATTTTCATCCCGCCACTGTTTGGCTGTTTTTCCAAACATGGCCATGTTCAGCATATCAGCTTCATTGGCATACACAAAGTTAATTTGGTTTTTGCTGAGCTCAGGCGGGATGAGGTTTTCTTTGATGGCATCGGTATGGATGCGATAGTTAACTTTAGAAATGGTCCGTTGCAGGTCCCATTCCAATTTGAGGCGGTCTGTTTCTTCTTCCTTTAGTCGCTGGAACTCAGTTATGAGGTATAATTTGAATTCAGATGAAATCCAGGAAGCAAACTCGAATGCTATATCCTTATGGGCAAATGTACCGCCATACCTGCCTGATTTTACAATGATACCCTTTGCATTTGTTGATTCTATCCAACGTTTAGGAGACAGAACAAAGTAATTGCTGCCCGATTCAATTCTAAACCTCTCGAATTCGATAGGTTTAAAAACAGGGTTGTTTAACGTTTCCCACAAGCCAATAAATTCAATGGTGCTTCTTGTGCGCATCCAGTTATTGATGATCGAAAAAGGTTCAACCCGGTTTCTGTATTTGGCAATGTCAGTCAGGGAAATATAATCTGCATCTGCTCTTCTTAATAGAGAAACCTGTGTATCTTTTACGTTTATGGTTGTTAATGATTTTTTCATTTATAATTTATTTTATCACCAACCATGTTACCAATTCAAAATTATCCATATTCTTTACACGCTTTTTCTTGGGAATTAACACAGCCCCACGGTCATTACCGGTGATTTTCTGGTTGCTTCTTTTTTCAAAGACCCTTGAAATTTGTTCTATGGCTTTACCCAAGAGCTCTGTATAATTGTCCATTTTTTCACCATTGTTGGTTTCTGCATTGAACAAATCACAAAGTTCTTCAAAAGGTTTTGTTTCCCCGGCACACATCAAACGGTAAATCTCCAGAATGTGTTTAGCTTGAGTATAATTAAAGCGCACCTGTCCATCATCCCGGATGTATACCAAGAAATATGGTTGCAACGGGTTTATTTGTTCATTACCTTCAGTATCCCCCTTTTGCTTTAGACAAAATACCACTCCTGGTTTTATGATTTCCCGCTCAGATTCGGTAAATTTAAATAAGTCCAATTGTTTCGAATAGTTATTTGAGGGTGATGGGACAACAGCATACAATCCAAAAGGGGCATTTTCCAATTTCTCCTTATTGTTTTCAATGTAATTCATCAATTCTATTCGGAAATCATCCAGGGTGAAATCTGTTAAGGAGATGCTTTCATCCATATCCTCCAGATCAAGTATCTCTTTTTTCAGCTTCTTTAATTGTTTGTTCCGGTATTTCAGGTCATCTTCAATCAAGTCATTTATCTGATCGGTTGACAAAACATTGTCATCTGCTGTAGCTGTTACATCTACCAAAGCCATTCTGGCCTCCACTCTTTCTTTGAGGTTGATGTAATTATCCAGATCTTTTGTAGGCCAGAAATTAACCAGTTGAATACTTTCATTTTTACTTCCCAATCTGTCAATACGGCCAAAGCGCTGTATGATGCGAACCGGATTCCAATGAATATCATAATTGATCAAATAATCACAATCCTGAAGGTTTTGTCCTTCACTTATGCAGTCTGTTGCAATCAACAAGTCGATCTCATTTTCATCAGGCATTGAAAGGATTTTATCGCGGTTCTTTGAAACAGGTGAAAAATTTGTAAGAATGTGGCCAAAATCATTTTTACCAAAAGTAGTCTTGGTTATTGATCCGGCAACTATTGCGATATTTATATCTAGCTCTTGTTGGCACCAATCTTTAAGGCAATCATAAAGATAAGTTGCAGTATCAGCAAATGCAGTAAAAACTATTATTTTCTTGTTATCAGAATTAACGGGATTTTGAACTTTCTTTTTTATAAGTTTCTGTAATTCTTTCAACTTTGCATCTCTATCAGGAGAAACCGCCACGGAGAAATTATATAGTTTATTCAAAGCATGCCTGTCAGCTTCGAGGTCTTCGAGCCATGTCTCCAGATCAAGATCAGCCAAGTCAAATTTCAGTTTTTTACCCACTTCCCATTGTTCCTGATCGTCTTCGTTTTCGTCTCTTTCATCTTCATCGGGTTCCATATCTTTAAGGCTTTCCTCCATTGAGTTTGGCTCCAGTTGCTGAAACTCCCTAATTTTCTTCTCAAGCTTTTCAATTTTCTGTATAGTCCTGTCCAGTGAGATTTCAAATGATTCAATAGAACTCTCTAATCTTTTAAGAAAGTTAACTTTCATCATTCCAATCAAAAAATGCTCACGATCGCTTTGTTTGAAAGCAAGCACTCCGGATGTTTTCGCCAATTCTTCATATTTTGATTGTTTTCCTTTAAGCACATATGCAGAAGGATTATAAACCGAGAGTTTATATTGTAGAATGATTTTGTTTAGTTCATCATACGTATAAAAACGATCTTTTAAATCAATATTCGAATAGATAGAAAGCGGTTTATTTCTTATGGGAAATTTCCCAACTTCCTGTTCTGCTTTATAAAAGCTTTTAATATGTTTTCTGCTACGCGCAATTGTAAGTTCATCCAGCAATTTAAAAAAAGAAGAATCCAGTCTTTCGATCAACTGCTTAATTGACCTTTCTTTAGTTTTTTTTGGATCGGCCCAATTCGTAAACAAAGTTTGTGCATTCTTCAAAGAAAGTGCAATGTCTTTAATGCCGGTGGCATCGTATAAAGCACTATTATTTCCCTCAGTGATTAATGAAATCTGGTTTCTTAAATCTTTAAGGTTATTGTTAACAGGAGTTGCAGAAAGTAATAAAACTTTGGTTTGTATACCTTCCTTGATAATTTTTTCCATTAACCACTTTGGTCGGTTCATTTTTGATGTTCCATCCTCTGTAACTCTCTCTAATGGATTACCTTTAAAGTTATGGCTTTCATCGATTACAATAAGATCATACGCTCCCCAATTGAAATTTTCGAGGTCAATTCCATTGGCTTTAGAATGTCCGCTCACTCTTCCTAAGTCGGTATGGTATAATACTGTATAGTTAAATTTGTCTTTTTTGAATGGATTTAAACTACTTCCATGAAAAGACTGATATATTGTCCAATTGCTGGAAAGTTTTTTGGGACATAATACCAAGACACGATAATTCAGCATTTCAAAATATCGGATAATGGCAAGAGCCTCAAATGTTTTACCAAGACCCACGCTATCAGCAATAACACAACCATTGTGTTTTAAAATCTTATTAATTGCCCCTTTTACTCCATCTTTCTGAAATTCATAAAGCATATTCCAGATCTCACTTTCAAAGAATCCTGTTTGTTCGGTAAGTAAACCTCCTTTTGCCTGTTCATCAAGGTATTTCTCAAAAAGGTGATAAAGGGTTTTGTAATAAATGAATTCAGGTTCATTTTCAACATAAAGCTGCTCCAGGTATTTATGCACTGCATCTTTTACATCTTCAACAAGCCCTTCCTTGTTGCCCCACAATTCACAAAACCAATTTTTCAAATCAATTCTATCCCTGTCACTATCAACAACTAAGTTAAGCTCAATATTGGGTTTTCCTCCAAGCCCCAGGCCTTTAACAGTAAAATTTGAACTACCGGTTATTGCTTTTTCAACTCCACTTTCTTGTGTAATGTGGTACATTTTTCCATGTAAGAAATTTGGCTTGACCATGGATTTTATGCTTACCTTCTCTTTAATCCAATTTGAGCAATCTTTAGCGATAGATTTTTGGATCAAACGCTTTTCTAAAGGTATGATAATATTATCATCCTCAATTTTGAAGTCTCTTTTATTAGTTTTGCCAGGATCTATTGACCTTAAGAAAGTTGGTTCGCCAAAAAGAAAATCCAGATGGTTTATGCTGTCTAATTCAGCTTTTAACTGGCTATATGCATATATCGTGAAATATGCTGAAACAATCGCTAAGTTCGAGTTAACAATTATGTTTTTCTTCAAGTACTGGCCAACTGTACCGCGAACTCGATTATCTCGTATTGATGAATGGGTTACTGATTGAGATTTACTGATCATATTCTTTTAGAATAGTTAAAATTAATGTCATAAAGATATGAAAAACCATTGGAATAAGCATATCCGAAATTGAAAAAGTTTTGCGTTTCATTTTAAAAAAAGCAGGAATAAAAAGATTAAACCCTATATTGAGGATTTCTTTATATTAAGTTTATCTGGGAATTAGACGATTCTTTGTGTATTACCAGTTGACCGCAACAAAAAATCCCCCATTAATCGTAACATTGATAATTAGGGGATAATAATTTCTAATTGTGCCCAGAACAGGGGTCGAACCTGCACGGCCTTGCGGCCACTGGTCCCTGAAACCAGCGCGTCTACCAATTCCGCCATCTGGGCATTAGCGATAAAATTAAGAACGATTATGGACCAGCGCGTCTACTCCCGAAATGGTCAAAATCTGTGATTTTGCTTCATTTCGAGGACCCACGAAAAACTATGAAATTGAAAATTTCTGGTTTTTCGGGGCAGTTCCGCCATCTGAGCTAAACTTTTGAGAACGTATACCTGACCAGTGTGTCTACTCCCGGGATGCTCAAAATCTTTAATTTTATTAGATTTCGAGGCCCCCTTTGGTCATAACGTAAAGATCTCGCTTACCCGGGATCAACATAGTGCCCAGGACAAGAATCGAACTTGCACTCCCTAGCGGGAACATGGCCCTCAACCATGCGCGTCTACTCCCGAAATGGTCAAAATCTATGATTTTGCTTCATTTCGAGGACCCACGAAAAACTATGAAATTGAAAATTTCTGGTTTTTCGGGGCAGTTCCGCCATCTGGGCTAAACTTTTGAGAACGTATACCTGACCAGTGTGTCTACTCCCGGGATGCTCAAAATCTTTAATTTTATTAGATTTCGAGGACCCTTTGGTCATAGCGTAAAAATCTTGCTTACCCGGGATCAACATAGTGCCCAGGACAAGAATCGAACTTGCACTCCCTAGCGGGAACATGGCCCTCAACCATGCGCGTCTACCAGTTCCGCCACCTGGGCATTTTTATTAGTATATTTTTTAAGAACGATGATCCCAATGCGCGTCTACTCCCGAAATGATCAAAATCTGTGATTTTGCTTCATTTCGAGGACCCTCGAAAAACTATGAAATTAAAAATTTCTGGTTTTTCGGGGCAGTTCCGCCACCTGGGCATTGTTTTAAAATCGTATGTAAAAGAACATCGGCTCTCATGCGCGTTTGCTGCTGCTATCCGCGCTAAGCGACTGCAAAAATAAAATATTTGTGTATATTTCAATATATCCGATGGAAAAATTTCGGCATATTTTCGCCAAAGTCCTCCGAAATATGTATTTTAGTGCTCAAAGGCAATGGTATTAGTATCTTTCATTAATGAATAATATGAAACAACTTGCTGTATTGTTATTGGCTTGCGCTCTTGAAAACTTTTTCCCATTGCTATGGGTTAAACGTATAATGCTGAATTTATTATCCGAACCATAGGGCAAAACAAACATGATTCGGATTGTTTATTAATAGTTGAAAGTGAAACACAAAAAACATATCGATATGTTAACAGAAAAAGATCTTGAACAAATAAAGGAAAAAAGGATTACCAGTGAAACCATTGATAAGCAACTGGAAAACTTCAGACAGGGCTTCCCGGCGGTTGAACTTGTTGCCCCTGCCACTCCAGGAAAAGGGATTGACCAATTGGGTGATGACGAAGAACAACGCCTTGCCGGTCATTATGAGAAGGCTTCGAAAGACCGGGGACTGCTTAAATTTGTGCCTGCCTCGGGTGCTGCCACACGCATGTTCAAGCATCTTTTTAATTACCTTGAGAAATACCGCGATAAAGAGGCCAACGAAAAAGAACTCCTGAGTGATAAAGGCTTCAATTCGGTGTATAATTTTTTCTTTAGCCTTAAACTATTTCCCTTTTTTAATGATTTACGTAAAACCATGGAAGGCGACGGGCTTAATATCGATCATATGCTGGCCAATAAGGAATACGGGCCTATACTCGAATATTTGCTCACTGAAAAAGGGCTGAATTTCGGGAATCTGCCCAAGGGACTGATTCCATTTCATACATACGTTGGCGGACAGATTCGAACACCCCTGGAAGAGCATATGGCCGAAGGGGCAAACTATTGCGCAGACAGAAATCAGATTGTGAACCTGCATTTTACGGTCTCACCTGAGCATCGCCTTAGTTTTCAGGATTTGATCGATGATGTGGTTGAACGTTATGAAGAGATGTTCAAGGTGAAATACAACATTAATTTCTCAGAGCAAAAACCTTCTACCGATACCATTGCGGTTGACATGGACAATGAACCTTTCAGGGAAGAGGACGGTACCATCTTATTCAGGCCCGGAGGCCATGGTGCCTTGATCGAAAATCTCAATGATCTGAAAGGGGATATTGTTTTCATCAAAAATATTGATAATGTTGTTCCCGATGATATGAAGCCCGACACCTATTTGTATAAAAAGGTATTGGCCGGATATCTCCTCGAGTTGCAGCAAGAAGCCTTTGGTTACCTTGAAGAGCTTGAAAAAGATGAAATCAATGATAGTCGTTTGCTTGAAATAGGTGAATTTGCTGAGCAAAAGTTGAACATTATCAAGCCGGAGGATTTTAGTACTCGCTCAACCGCCGATAAAAGAAAATTCCTGGTCGAAAAGCTGAACCGTCCTATTCGTGTATGCGGCATGGTGAAAAATGAAGGTGAACCCGGCGGTGGCCCTTTTTGGATAAAGGATAAATACGGCCAACAGTCCCTGCAAATTGTTGAATCATCGCAAATGGATCTCGATCGTGAGGTTCAGCAAAAAATAGTGGATGAATCCACTCATTTTAATCCGGTGGACCTGGTATGCGGATTGCGCGACTACAAGGGCAACAATTTCAACTTGAAGGATTTTGTCGAACCTTCAACGGGTTTCATTTCCACCAAATCGAAAAACGGGCGGAGCCTGAAAGCACAGGAATTGCCGGGACTTTGGAACGGCGCCATGGCATTCTGGAACACCATATTTGTGGAAGTACCCATTACGACATTCAATCCGGTAAAAACCATTAACGACCTGTTACGCAAGCAACATCAGTAATCATTAGGGCATGACTTCTTCCTGTTGAAAACATAATTTCCTTGTATGCGTTACCATAATGCAAGTGAAATGAATAAAAATTCAGGAGGAAGTCATGGCCCAAAATGCGATTACCAAAGACATACCCATTGAAGATTTAACGGAGGATTATCCCTTTGCCGTAAAATATTTATCGGAAAAAGGCATACGTTGTATTGTATGCGGTGAACCCATCTGGGGCACCCTTGAAGAAGCTGCCAAGGAAAAGGGGTTTAACGATGATCAAATACAGCAATTCGTGGATGAGTTAAACCAAAAAGCCTCCGAGGGTGGCGACAGCAAACAGCAACCGGAAAAAAACATCAATGTGGATAAGCTGGATTCTTAAGGTGCCAGCCTTAGCATACGCCAACTGTTATTGATAAGCCGGTATTCGAGCCTGTCGTGCAGGCGGCTGCGACGACCTTGCCAAAACTCGAACAAATTGGGCGTAACCCGGTATCCTCCCCAGTTTTCAGGGCGGGGAATTTCATCGGTGCCTTCAAATTGCTTTTCAAGCTCGCGTTTCCTCTCCTCAAGGTAATCGCGCGAGGTGATGATTTGGCTTTGGGGTGATGCTAATGCCCCTATGCGGCTTTCACGGGGGCGGGAACCAAAGTATTCATCCGATTCTTCGGCCGGGAGCTTTTCCACTTTGCCTTCTATGCGTACCTGACGTTCGAGTTCTCCCCAAAAAAACAACAAGGCTGCAAAAGGATGTTCATCCAATTGATAGCCCTTTTGCGAATGAAAATTGGTGAAAAACCGGAAACCCCTTTTATCAAATCCTTTTAGCAATACTGTGCGGGAGGCAGGAGTGTTATTAGCTTTTACCGTCGATAAAACCATGGCCGTGGGTTCGATCACATTGGCGTTTTTGGCTTGTGCAAACCAGGATTCAAATTGCTTAAAGGGATCAGTGGCGGCTTCGCTTTCGAGCAGTTCTCCCTTGTTATATTCATTACGTGTGTTTTTAAAATCTGTCATAATTACCTTATTGTTTTGTTTTGCAAACAACATTTACCATTAAATGGTTTGTTAAAAATTGCAAAATCGATACCCGCTCATAAATCGTCACTGAATAATTTTATATGTTTGCGAATAGTATTCAAATCAGCGATATGATCTATATGACAATAAAGAGTGTAAAATATATAATGGTTCACCTCACGATTCTCTCCGGGTTTTTATGGTTAGGAGCTTGCTCAAATACCGATACCGATTCAGCTTACCGGCAACAGGTGCGGGACTACCGGAAAATAAAAAACCAGGAGTTCTTAAATACTGAAAAAACGCCCCTTACAAGCGATCAGGTAAATGAGTTTGAGGGTTTAAAATATTTTGAGGTGGATAGCAGTTTCCGGATAAAAGCCGTGCTGCAACCCTTTGAAAAACAAGATACGTTTAAAATGGCGACGACTACCGAGCGTGAGCCTGAGTATATCCGTTATGCAAAAGCAAAGTTTTCGCTTAAAGGAAAACAGCATACATTGGAGGTATACCGCAACGTGCAACTGCTCAATAAACCCGAATACAGCGATTACATTTTTATCCCCTTTACCGATAAAACCTCGGGAAATGAAAGCTACGGTGGTGGCCGATACCTCGATTTGCAGCTACCGCGAAACGATTCCCTGCTTATTGATTTCAATTATGCCTATAATCCCTATTGCGCTTATAACTCCGGTTATTCATGCCCGGTTCCGCCGCGGGTGAATCATCTGGATGTAGCCATCGAAGCCGGCGAAAAAGCTTTTCATCACTAGAATTGTTGCTTAATCATGAAAATGATCAAACGAAACCTCATATCTACACTCATTATTGTTCTATTAGCGCCTTCGCTTATTGCCCAGGTAAAAAGCAAGATGAGCATTAAGGTGCATATCGAAAAGTGCTCCGATACAGCTCTTTTCCTGGCCAATTATCATGGCGATAAGCAATTTATTCAAGACACGGCTTTAAATCAAAACGGGGAAGAGTTTGCTTTTAAAGCTGATACGCTGCTTCCCGGAGGCTTGTATATCATTACCGGTCAGGACAAACAACGTTATTTCGATCTTGTACTTAATGATGATCAGAAGTTTACATTAAAAACCGATACCCTTAACTATACGGCTCATATGACTGTTAAGGGCTCCAAAGAGAACCGCATCTTTTTTGAATACATTAATTTCTTGAACAGCCGGCAAGAGGAAGCCTCGGAACTGCAAAGAGAAAAGCAGGCTGCGATAGGGCAGGAGGGAGACTCCATTCAATTGCTCATTGATAACATGGGCGATAAAGTAAAAAAGAGGCAAGCGCAGATCATACGGGATTATCCCAATACGTTTACCGCAAAATTTATCAGGGCTTCGATGAACCTGGAGATCCCCGATAGCATCGAAAAGCAAAATACTTATGCGTATATCCAGGATCATTATTTTGACCGAATGGATATTAGCGATCCCGAGATGCTCCGCACACCGGTTTATCATCCGTTCATTATGCGGTTCCTCGACCAATATACTTATCAGCAACCCGATTCTATCATTCATAATGTGGACTGGATTTTAAAACAAGCCCGAAAAAATGAAGAGACCTTTCAATATCTGCTATGGGAATTTACCCGCAAATATGAATCCTCCAAGATCATGGGATTCGATAAGATCTTTGTCCATTTGGTGAATACGTATTTCAACCGGGAGGAGATCGACTGGCTGGATCAAACGGTATTAAAGAACCTGATTGAGCGTGCCGATGAAATAAGGCCACTTCTTCTGGGTAAAAAAGCTCCCGATATGGTGATGCTTAATCCTGATCATCACCCCAAATCATTGTATGGGGTCGATCATAACTATACGCTGGTAGTGTTCTGGGATACCGACTGCGGCCATTGCAAGCGGGAAATCCCCAAATTAAAGACATTCTATGATAAACATGCTAAAGCCTATGACCTGGAAGTGTATGCCATTTGTACTGATAATGATTTAAAAGCCTGGCGGGAATTCATCAGCAAAAACAAGCTGGATTGGATCAATGTGCATAGCCGCCTGAACTTGGGCACTAATTATCACGAGGCTTATGATATATACAGCACGCCGACTTTTTACCTGCTTGATGAAGATAAGCGCATTATTGCCAAGCGGATTATAACCGAAAAGCTAAAACAGATTCTCGAACATGAAAAAAGCCGCCCTGAATAGAGCGGCTTTCAAATTTTTATGTAAATGTCTTAAGCCTTTGCCTTGTCCACCACGGCTTTGAATGCCTCGGGGTGGTTCATGGCCAGGTCGGCCAGGGTTTTACGGCTCAATTCGATGTTGCTTTTCTTTAATGCTCCCATCAATTGGGAATAGGACATCCCATACAAGCGAGCGCCGGCGTTGATGCGCTGTATCCACAATGCCCGGAAATTGCGCTTTTTATTCCTGCGGTCACGGTATGCATACTGTTGGCTTTTTTCGTATGCATTTTTGGCGACGGTCCAAACGTTTTTTCTCCTTCCAAACTGACCTTTTACCGCCTTGTAGACCTTTTTCTTACGTTGTCTTGATGCTACTGAATTTACTGATCTTGGCATAATTACTCATTTTTTGTATTAGCGCCCCGTTACCGGGATCTTTCAGCTAATAGCAAGTTTTACATTTGTTTACTTTTGGATCATTTGCCTAACGTTTTTCACATCTGCCTTATCCACAATGGTAAAGTAACCGAGGTTACGTTTACGCTTTTTGGACTTCTTGGTCAGAATGTGACTCTTGTAAGCATGCTTCCTTTTGATCTTACCTGTTCCGGTTACACCAAAACGCTTTTTGGCTCCGGATTTCACTTTCATCTTCGGCATCACAAATCTGATTTAGTTATTATTGATTTATCTACTTTGATTTTTTCGGTGCTAAAATCATGATCATGCGCTTGCCCTCGAGTTTCGGTCTTTTCTCCACTTTGGCAATTTCCGATAGCTCGTGAGCAAAATTAAGGAGCATCAGCTCTCCTTTATCCTTGTATATAATGGAGCGGCCCTTGAAAAATACATCAACCTTGACCTTAGCACCATCCTGAATGAATTTTTCAGCATGTTTCAACTTAAAGTTGAAGTCATGATCATCGGTGTTGGGGCCAAGCCGTATCTCTTTAACAACCACCTTAGCGGTTTTGGCCTTGATCTCTTTTTCCTTCTTTTTCTTTTCGTAAAGGAACTTCTTGTAATCAGTTACTTTACAAACAGGCGGATTGGCATTGGGCGAAATCTCCACCAGATCGAGCTCATGCTCATCGGCCAGTTGAATAGCATCTTTAATATTATAAATGCCGTTTTCAACATTATCACCCACCACCCTGACTACGGGGGCCTTTATCCGTTCATTAATCCTATACGGTTCTTCCTTTCTCCGCGGTTGAGGTCTTCTTCTTCCTCCTCTTGAATTCTTAAATGGTGCTCCTATGGCTTAATCCTCCAGTCTTTTTTGAACGGGAATAACTAAAAGAACCTCTACGGTTGCTTTTTCTTTAACCGGAGTATAATAACGAGTCCCGTTCGTATTCAACAATTGTTTCACTTTTGGTCACTCCGGTAAAAGTTTTACTTGAGCTGTTCTTTTATCTCGTCGTTAATTAACGTAACAAAACTTTCTATATCATATGATCCCAGATCACCTTCGCCTTGCTTGCGCACCGATACATTATTGCTCTCCTCTTCCTTTTCTCCCACAATTAGCATATACGGAACTTTCTCCAATTCAGCATCCCGTATTTTGCGGCCGGTTTTCTCCGAGCGCTCATCAATTTGGGCGCGAATATCGGCATTTTTTAGGAATTTTAAAACTTTTTGCCCATAATTATGATATTTTTCACTGATGGGCAGGATTTTAACCTGCTCGGGCGCCAGCCATAACGGAAACTTACCGGCAGTGTGTTCCAATAATACCGCCACAAACCGTTCCATGGAACCAAAAGGCGCCCTGTGAATCATAATGGGCCGGTGGGCTTGGTTATCACTGCCCGTATATTCCAGATCGAAGCGCTCGGGCAGGTTGTAATCAACCTGTATGGTTCCCAACTGCCACTTACGGCCCAGAGCATCCTTGACCATAAAGTCCATTTTAGGCCCGTAAAAGGCGGCCTCACCGTATTCAACCACCACATTGGGTAAATCAACTTCATCGGCAACCTCTTTAATAGCTTGCTCGGATTTGTCCCAATTTTCGTCGCTGCCAATATAATCTTCCTTACGGTCAGGATCGCGCAATGAGATCTGGGTTACATAATCTTTAAAATCAAGGGCCTTGAATATCTTCATTATAATGTCCATTACCCCGATGAATTCTTCTTTTAACTGATCGGGACGGCAAAAAATATGGGCGTCGTCCTGGGTAAATCCTCTTACCCTGGTTAATCCATGCAATTCGCCGCTTTGTTCATAACGGTAAACGGTTCCAAATTCCGCATAACGTATGGGCAGGTCTTTGTATGAATGGGGTTTGGCTTTATAGATCTCACAGTGGTGCGGACAGTTCATGGGTTTGAGGAAAAACTCCTCCCCTTCAATAGGTGTTGAAATAGGCTTAAAGGAATCCTCGCTGTATTTTTGATAGTGTCCCGAGGTTTTATATAAGTTCACATTACCGATGTGCGGTGAAATAACAGGATCATATCCGCCTTGTTTTTGGAGCTCTTTCAGGTATGACTCGAGCTTTTCCCTAAGGATAGCTCCTTTGGGCAGCCATAAGGGCAATCCGGAGCCAACGCTTTGTGAAAAGGTGAATATTTCAAGTTCTTTACCCAGCTTACGGTGATCGCGTTTCTTGGCTTCTTCCAAAAGTTCCAGGTACTCATCAAGCTCCTTTTTCTTGGGGAAGGTGATGCCGTAAATACGGGTAAGTTGTTTGCGGTTTTCATTACCCCGCCAATAGGCGCCTGCTATAGAAGTTAGTTTTACTGCCTTGATATGGCCGGTGTCCGGGACATGGGGGCCACGGCAAAGGTCGACAAAAGTGCCCGATTCATAAAATGAGATCTCACCGTCTTCCAGCTCGTTGATCAATTCCAGTTTGTATTCATCCCCTTTTTTCGAAAAGTAATCCAGGGCTTCCTTCTTCGAAACATCTTTCCGTGTAAAGGTTTGCTTTTCCTTGGCCAGCTCTTTCATCTTCTTTTCGATCTTGGGCAGATCTTCCGATGAAATTTCGTAGCCGTTAAAATCAACATCGTAATAAAAACCATTTTCAATATCGGGGCCGATGCCAAATTTCACGCCGGGGTATAGTTGTTCAATCGCTTCGGCCATCAGGTGAGCCGAGGAGTGCCACATGGTAGCTTTTCCTTCATCGTTGTTCCAGGTCAGGAGTTCGACTTTGGCATCTTCGCGAATGGAGCGCGTTGCATCCATAACCTGTCCGTTAACCTTGGCAGCCAATACATTGCGTGCCAGGCCTTCACTTATACTCTTAGCTATATCAAGCCCTGTAACACCTTCTTCAAAGGGCTTAACCGAATTATCCGGCAGTGTAATATTTATCATCACTTCTTCAATTAAAAATTAGCGGCAAAGATATTGAAATAAGCTTCGTTTGCAAACAATAACAAAACCTAATAAAATACCTGTTTAAACAGGTACGGAACAAAAACCATCATTCTAAAGTTCAATCGAAATCCGGGTGGGATTATTGTACATTGTAACCGAGTTCATTTAAATAGCGCTCTTCGGGCCAACCAATCAGCGAAAAGTACTCCACTTCCTTATTTTGGTTATAATAAGCGATGATCTTAACGATCACCGAAAAAACATTTCCTTTCTGATTTTGCAAGGTTGTTTTGCCAGCCCATTTGCCGTTCAATTCAGCGGAGGGTAATATATCATTATAAAAATAAGTTGACGAGTGTTCGTTTTGAAACCGGGTAAAGTCAATATGATCGGGTAGTTCCCCGTCAGGAAGGCCCAGTAGCGATTTGCCGGCATCATTGATCTCAATAATTTTCTGCTCGGGCGTTAAAATGGCAACCAATTCTTCGGCCTTATGAACAATGGAAACAAGGCGGTCTTTTTCCTGCTCCGATTTCACCTTGTTGGTTACATCTTGTACCATTGAGGCAATACCTATGATTTTACCGTCGGTATTTTTTAAAGGTGTATTAAACCATTCGCAAAAGATGAGGTTTCCTTTCTTAGTGAGATTTTCGGTTGAAAAAGAACATCCTTGTTCATTATTGATGATGCGTTCCCAGCTTTTTTCCATTTCTTTCCGGCTTACAGCGGTAAAAATGGTGTTGAAAACTTTGGTGTAAATGGCTTCCGATTTGGAGTATCCGAATAATTTGCGGGCTGTTTGGTTCCAATCGAGCACTTCTTTGTTCAAATCCCATTCAATGTAGCCGAGGGGCATTTGTTGGATGTGTGAAGAAAGCTTTTGTTCCGATTGGATTATGCTTTTCTCAACCAGTATCTTATCCGACACATCGCGGTCGACGCCCCGGAAGCCAATGAATTCATTGTTTTGATTAAATACGGGCACACCGCTGCTTTCGAGGTAAACCACTTTACCATTTTTATGACTGCAGATTTTTTGTATGCCCTGGAACGAAACCCGGGCTTCTATATAATTGGCAATCCTCTCGCCGGTATTCTCCTCTTTTCCCAGGATAAGGATTTCAGTAAGATGTTTCCCAACGATCTCATTGGGGTGATAACCTATAAGGTGCGTCACTTGGGGACTACTATAGGTGATAAATCCCTGTGTATCGGATTCCCATATCCATTCGTTCACATTTTCGACCAGGGAGCGGAAACGGGCCTCGCTCCAGCGCAGATTCTGCTCGGCACGCAGTTGCCGTGTTCTGTCCTGGCCAACTACCAGTATCTTGTTACTGGGCAATTTTACGATATTGAAAACCATTTTCAGAATGGTTCCATCCTTTGCTCTTACATCATAGGCTATTTCAAGTTCTTCGCCCTTGTCACGTACTTTGGTAAGGTCTAACCAAAACTTGTCATAATGCATTTTACGTTCCGATGGATCGGGAATGATGTTTGAAAACCATTTTTCCGGTGTGTTGATCTCATGTGTTTCATAACCCAGTTTTTTCCGGGCTGTTGGATTTTGATACTCAAAGGTCACTTCTTCAGCGGCAATAATAAATATGGGAAAAGGTGCTCCATCAATTACCTGTTGCAGGTTTTGCTTACTTTCTTTTAAAGCTTTTTCAAACTGTTTACGCTCATCAACCTCCTGGGTGAGTTTTTCATTGGATGCCTTAAGTTCACGGGTTCGTTCTTCCACCAGCTCCTCGAGGCGCTTTTTATGAGATTCAAGCTGTTCTTCAAATTCTTTCCTGATAATGGCATTAATAAAAATTTCACCTGCAAAGCGTAACAAGGTTACCGTATCATCGCTGAAATTCCTTTTGTTTCTAACGACATCGAAACCGGTAAACCCCCTCAATTTATTTTCATAAACCATAGGTACCACAATCAGCGACTGAATGTTTTGTGACTTCAGAATTTCCTTTTCGCGACTTCCTTTTCTCGGAATATCATCAACCTCGGGGATGTTGATCACCTTTTTTCTTTTCAGATGCTTCATCCACCACGGCAGTTCTGAGGATGGAATTCCTTGCAGGTTTTCTTTTTGGTGTGAAATTCCCTTCTCACACCATTCATGGGTGTTGTTAATCCGGGTTTGATCTTCGTTAAACAGAAACACATAACTACGGTCAACGCCTACAAATGAGCCGATACGTTGAAGAGCTGTATCGATGCCTTTATCTACTTTTGAGGCTTGGAGATTAATAAAATGAGAGGAAATGGATGCGACCAGGTTTTCAAACTCAAGACGGTATTGAATGCGCTTCCGGGTAAGATCTAATGGGGTAATATCTTCCAGGGTGCCTTCATAGCAGGTAATGTTGTTATTTTTATCCTTAATCGCCGCGGCATACTCCGATACTTCGATAATTTTACCGTCTTTGCGGTACATTGAAATTTGAAGGCCTTCCACCTTGCCCTGTGTCTTCATCTGTTCCTGGAAATACACATAAGCCTCTTCGTTGGCATAGAAATCGCGGACATTGTATTTGAGCGCTTCTTCTATATTCTTAAATCCGAACATACGCAGGCAAGCCTCGTTAACCCGGATTATATGTCCATCCGGATTAGTGCGATAAGCTCCTATTGGCAAGCGCTCGAAAAAGCCATCTAATTTACCCTCTTCCTCCTTGATGCTCATAGGTTATCGAGCTTTATTCGTTGATTTTCAGTGTACTTATGCTTGAAAGTCAACAATAATTAACACATACAAATTTAGTCAAATAATAGAGGTGTGCAATTATTCAGGTATAAAATCTATTAAATATACCAAAGGAGTAAATAATACCTATTCATCCTTGATGATCACAAATTCCGTTCTGCGATTACGGGCTCTTCCGGCTTCGGTGGAATTGGTGGCTATGGGCCTGGATTCACCATAGCCTTTGTATGACAAACGTTCTTTCGAAATGCTTTGATCTTTCAGGTAATTGAAAACAGCCTGTGCCCGCTTCATCGAAAGCTCCCTGTTGTATGCTTGGCTGCCAATGCTATCGGTATGGCCGGCTATACGCACATGTAGCCGGTTGTTCTTTTTCATAAACCGCACCACTTTGTTAAGCTCAATCTTGGATTGTGGCTTCAGCTTAAATTCATCCAAATCGAAAAAAATGTTATTCAGAACCGTAGTGGCTCCTTCCTCGATGGGCTGAAGGGCGATATCCTTTTTATAAGGCTTTTCGGTACGGCTCTCTTTTAAAGCAAAATGATCGGAGTAAAACAGGTAACCTTCTTTGGAGACGTTCAGGGCATAATTCTGGTCAACCGGCAGGCAAACCAGGAATTCACCGGTTTTGGGATCGGAATAGGATTCCACCCGTGTTTTTCCCGACGAGAGATCGAGAAGCTCAAAATGGGCTTCCAGGGGTTCGCCGGTCTTTTTATCAAAGACTTTCCCTTTGAGGTAAGTAACCCGGTTGGGTTGAGCCTCATCATATAACTTAAAACGATAAATATCGAAGTTCCCTTTTGCGCCCAGCTTGTGGGAAGAGAGATAGGCTTTATTTCCTACGGCATTTACCACGATATTGATCTCGGCCGAATGTGTGTTGATAGGAAACCCCAGATTGGCGGGTTTTTGCCATTTTCCGGCGGTATCTCGCCTGGTGTAAAACAAATCGGCATCACCCATTCCCATCCAGCCTTTCGAGGAATAATACAAGGTTTGATCGTCGGGGTGAATGAAGGGCGCCATTTCCTCATCCTTGGTGTTGATGTTTGGGCCGAGGTTTTCGGGCTTGGTCCATGCGCTTTCGCGGGTGTAAGTGGTTTTCCAGATATCCGAGCTACCATATCCACCGGAACGGGTGCTGGCAAAATACAGGGTCCGTCCGTCGGATGAAATGGAGGGCTGCGAATCCCAATGGCTTGAATTGACTTTTGATCCGAGGTTAACCGGGGTACTCCAGCTATCGCCTTCTCTGCGCGAATAATAAATATCACAACTTCCGAAACCGTTGGGACGGTTGCAGGCTGTTATGAACAGCATTTGCCCGTCGGGTGAGAGGCAAAGCGCGCCTTCGTTCCCCGGGGTATTGATCGGGTAACCTATTTCGGTGGCTGCCGACCACTTGCCATCGACACGGTGTGAGATGTAAAAATCCTCCTGTTTACTTTGATAACCTGGGAAATCGGCAGTTTTTGGTTTGGTTCTAACCGTAAAAATGAACATTTCCTCATCGGCGGTAATGGCATTCACATACTCGTCATCTTTGCTGTTGATGCTATCACCCATGTTCACCGGATCGAAAGGTACCGGATTCTCGATTTGATGCAACGCAAACCGGCATTGTTCAATGGATTTATTAACGAGTTTTTCCTCACGCCTGCTGATGTGTTCATAATCCAAAAACCTTTTGAAGCGGTCAAGGGCTTGCTTGTATTGACCTTGTTGCAGTTCCAGCTCGCCCAGTATTTTAAAGGCCGGTATGTAAAAATCAGGGTTTACTTCAATGGCCTTTCGGTATGCTTTAATGGCTTGTTGTTGCTGATCAGTATCAAGGTAGAGGTCACCCAGCAGTAAATAAGCTTCTACAAATTCATGGTCGAATGCAATGGCATGCTTGAGTGATTCTTCAGCCTGCTTATATTTAAGTTGCCGGTAAGCTTGAACGCCTTCCCTATATTTTCGCTCGGCCCTTTTTGAACCGGTGGTTAGCTCTTTATCGGGATCGATCTGGCCCAAGGTAGTGAGCGCTGGAAGCAGGGCGAATAAAATGATATGAATGATAAACTTCTTCAAAGCAGTTGCATGTGTTTTACTTAGTCTTTTCTAATTAAAGCCCACCAGCAAGTGATTATTATTCAACGACCAGTTTTTTCACCTCGAAAAAGTGATCTCCTGAGATTTTTATGAAATATACTCCTTTTTTCCAGTTTCTACTATTTATTTTAACCTCAAGGTTCAATGGAATAGGATCGAAGTTCACTTCTTTATGATAAACGGGATTGCCTTTAGGAGTGTAACAACGTATGGTAAGCTTGCGGTCTTTTTTGCCCCATACCCTAACCACGAATTGCTCATCCGCCGGATTAGGAATTATCCTGACACCTGATTGCTTTTCCGTTTCCGGTATCATAACGGGGGGTAGCTCGGTCCATTCGGAAGTATTTAGCTTATACAGCGATTGATCAACCAGGGCGGTTGATTCGGAGGAGATGAAAACACTTTTACCAAAGCTGTATGATAAGCCTTCTGTTTGCGTTCCCATAATGTTTGATAGTTCAATACGGCGTTTGTTCCCTGAGAAAAAGCCCTGCTGTTCATCGTAATCGAAAAGCAACCAAATAAACGGGGCGAAATTCTCATACCCCAGCAGGGTAACCTCTTCATCCTGATTGTTATAATCAACAGCAGTAATCAATCCACTTACATCCAGTGAATCGATAAGGGCAGCGGTGAAGTTTCCCGGTATCTTCGGAAAGCCGTAAAGCTTTGTTTTTTGATTTACCCAGTTTTTCGAAAACAGGTAGATAAGCTCTTCTTTGATCATCATGGCCTCGCAATCGAAATTATTATTGTTGTGCGAGGGTGTAAAATCATCCTGATCGCTATAGGCATAAGTGATAAGACCGGCTTCGAGGGTGGCATCGCCCTGGGCCGGGATTTCCGATTTTGCAAGCCTGTAAATGGTCAGATCGGTGCGATTGCCGTCATTGTTACCGATATCCCCTACATAGATGTAATTTTCATCCTGGGCGATGTCTTCCCAATCCACATTTTCGCCATTGCCAATAGTTATGGTTTGAGTGATGTTTCCATTAATGGTATCGAATTTATAGATGGCCGCATCGCCCCCGGAGTCGTTGTGACTCCATAAGCCACCGTTATAATAGATCAATCCGGAGGTTTCGTTCAGGGTTGAAGGTAAGGGATCGATCACCGTTTGGGGGGTGTAATAGGTGGTTTCGTAAATGCATGAACCGTCGTTGGTTTGGGCATTGGGGTCATAATTGATCGCATTGGGATCGGTGCAACCGCCTTGGGCATTGGTGAAAAAGGGCGTTAGCAAAAGGGCTATGAGTGTTATCAGTATCTTCATGATGGTTTTTTTATCAAGTTAATCTTGCCTTTATTATCCAGGTGCCGAAAAGAGACAAACCAACTACCAACTACCAACTACCAGCTTACTCACATAACACTAAAGATCAAGGCTTTATAATTTATTGATTCAAGTGCTTCCGGAGCGCACTACTGATACACTTCCTGATAGGCTGCTTTCACCGTATTTTCAAGAAGAGCTACGATGGTCATGGGGCCTACGCCGCCGGGCACAGGCGTGATATAGCCGGCTTTTTTGGAGACTTCATCAAACTTCACATCACCGATGAGTTTATAACCCGATTTGGTTTTATCGGATTTGATGCGGTGGATGCCCACATCGATCACCACGGCATCGTCTTTTACCATGTCGCCGGTAACAAATTCCTGCTGCCCAATGGCGGCAATGAGGATGTCGGCGCTGGCGGTGATCTCTTTAATATTTTGTGTGCGGCTGTGGCAGATGGTTACGGTGCAGTTGCCGGGATAAGCCTTGCGCTGTAAGAGGATACTTACGGGCAGCCCGACAATATGGCTACGGCCCAGCACCACGCAATGTTTTCCTTCGGTTTGGATATCATATCGCTCGAGAAGCTTTAAAATCCCGGAAGGAGTTGCCGAAAGATAAGCCGGCTGGTTCAGGGCCATGCGACCGAAGTTCTGGGGATGAAAGCCATCCACATCTTTTGTGGGATCGATGGCGCTGATCACTTTATCGTCCGATATGTGATCGGGCAAGGGGAGTTGAACAATGTAACCGTCGATCTGGTCATCCTTGTTCAAAAAATCGATCACCTCCATTAGCTCCTTTTCGGCAATGGTTTCGGGATATCGGTATACGGATGAGACAATTCCCACCTGTTTACAGGCTTTTTCTTTATGCGACACGTAGGTTTGGCTGGCCGGGTCATCGCCCACCAAAACGGCTGCAAGGTGAGGATGCTTGCCGGTTTTATCGATCATGCCTGCAACCCGGTCGGCGATCTCATTTTTGATCACACTTGAGGTGGCTTTTCCATCTATTAAAATCATATCTGCTGCTTTTTATCCAACTATCTCATTCCGCCGCCTTGCGACTGCATTTGCTTCATCATCTTCATCATATTCTTTCCGCCGCCACCCGACATCGCCTTCATCATCTTTCGGGTTTCGTTGAATTGCTTGATCAGGCGGTTTACTTCCTGAATGCTGGTGCCACTGCCGTTTGCGATACGCTTCCTGCGGCTTCCGTTCAAAATAGTGGGGTCTTCCCTTTCCTCGGGGGTCATGGAATAAATAATAGCTTCTATTTCCTTAAAGGCATCATCATCCACATCCATGTTCTTAATGGCCTTGCCCATGCCGGGGATCATGCCCATCAGGTCCTTCACATTACCCATTTTCTTGATCTGCTTGATCTGGTTCAGGAAGTCCTCGAAATTGAACTTGTTCTTGGCGATTTTCTTTTGCAAGTCCTTGGCCTGACTTTCATCAAATTGCTCCTGCGCCTTTTCAACCAAGGAAACAATATCGCCCATACCCAAGATACGGTCGGCCATGCGCTCGGGGTGGAAAACATCGATGGCATCAACCTTTTCGCCTATACCGATGAATTTAATGGGTTTGTTCACCACAGCCTTTACCGTAAGGGCGGCGCCGCCGCGGGTATCACCATCCAGTTTGGTAAGGACTACGCCGTCGTAATCCAGGCGATCGTTAAAGGCTTTGGCCGTATTCACAGCATCCTGACCGGTCATGGAGTCGACTACAAAAAGAGTTTCATGCGGATCAACCGCTTTCTTCACCGATGAGATCTCATTCATCATTTCCTCATCGATGGCCAGGCGACCGGCAGTGTCGATGATCACCACGTCATGGCCGTATTCTTTGGCATAATCGATGGATTTTTTACTGATCTTGACCGGCTGCTTATTACCATCTTCGGTATACACTTCAACACCGATCTGTTCGCCCAGCACTTTCAATTGGTCGATAGCAGCGGGCCGGTAAACGTCGCCGGCAACCATCAAAGGGTGCTTGCCCTGCTTTTTCTTCAGGAAATTGGCCAGCTTGGCCGTAAAAGTGGTTTTACCCGAACCTTGCAATCCGGCAATTAAAATAACGGAAGGCTTTCCCTTTAGATTAATGTCGCTTTTTTCGCCGCCCATCAATTCGGCCAGGTCGTCATGAACGATCTTCACCAGCATCTGTCCGGGCTTAACGGCATTCAGTACGTTTTGACCCAGCGCCTTTTCCTTCACCTGGTCGGTAAATTGCTTGGCGATTTTATAGCTTACGTCGGCATCGAGCAATGCGCGGCGAACATCCTTTAAAGATTCGGCAATATTGATCTCGGTGATATGTCCCTGTCCTTTAAGGACTTTAAAAGCACCTTCGAGTCGTTCACTTAAATTATCAAACATAGGTTGAATTTCCTTTTAAACATCTTACAAAAATAAGGCCTGCAAAGTTAAGAATTTTTACCCTGTTTGTTGGGTACATGAATGATTTGAAATATAATCCATCCAACTTTTCTCACCTTCTGCCACACTTGATTAACGGTTTGAAATAGCTGATTATTAACTTTTAATAAAATTTATTTAAAAAACACTTCACCCCATTTATGAAGAATTCCAGCATTTTATTTTATTTTTGGAAAATAATATTGAGTAGGGTCAATCATGTAATGCAATTAACTATAAAGATGAATGTTGAAAAAAAGTTATATATTTGCGATATACCAATATGAAAACAAATCTCTAAACAATTGTCTAATTTAAAATCAAAATTTATGATGAAAAGGTTGTTACTATTTGTAGTTGTTCTGGCGGTAAGTTTTGCCGGAATGGCTCAGCAAGACTGGTCGGAAGTTAATTCCAACCTCAGCACCGGCCTGGGTGTCGGTGAAGTGAGCGCCAGCATGAATAATGCCGATGCGTTATGGGCGCTTGCCATTAATGATGACGGATCATTGGGTGATGAGTTCACCATGTCAACTGATGGTGGCCAATCATGGACTGCCGGTGATTTTAATCCCGTTTCAAGTCCTTCCCCATCGATGATCTTTGGCGTTGATGAAAATGAAGCATGGACGGTAATGAACTCAAGTCCTAAGGGTATCTATAAAACCACTGATGGTGGTGATAACTGGACTGAAGTAGGGGATTACTACGGAGCTTCCTCTTCTTTCGCCAATGTTGTTCATTTCTTTAACGATACCGACGGCTTTTGCCAGGGTGACCCGGTTGGAGGCTACTATGAGCTTTATACCACCTCCGATGGCGGTGATACCTGGAACCGTGTTCCCGAGCAGGATATTCCAGCTCCTTTATCAGGCGAATATGGAATTACCGGAAATTATGATGCCGTAGGTGATAACATTTGGTTCGGTACCAATATGGGCCGTGTATTTTATTCAACAGATAAAGGCCAAACATGGGATGTAACCACAACTCAATTCGGAACCAGCGAAACGGTTGATTGCTTGTTCCTTTCTGCCGATTATGGTATTGCTTACCGCTCATATCTCGATATGGGTATCGAGCCCACCATCAATGTAACCAATGACGGTGGTGAAACCTGGGAAGAAGTAAACGTAAACGGCGATATGTACGCCCGTTATTTCACCCATGTACCCGGAACTGAAATGACCATTGTATCTTCTTCTTCCGAGCCCGGATCAGAAGGTATGTCATACAGTACCGACGGTGGTTATTCATGGTCGACCCTCGAAGCCGGTTATCCTTATCAGGCACATTATTGGTGGGATAATGAAACTGCTGTTTGCGGTACCTGGGTGACTGCCGGTAGCGGCGGTATGCTTATTTACGAAGGTGATCCGCTGATGACCCTCGATCCTCCGCAAAATCTTTCTGCCGAAGTTGATGGTATGGACGTTCACCTCGACTGGGATGCTCCCGGCGGTGGCGGTGAAACCGAAGAGCTGATCTATGACAATGGTACAAGCACAGGTTCATATAGCTACGAAGGCTATACTATGGCAACACATATGTCACCATCTGGTGCTTGCCAGGTACTTACCCTGAAATATTACACCACGATTGAATCGGGCGACAACACCTTTAATACGAATGTATATGAATGGGAAGGTTCACAACCCGGAACCGACCTTATCTATACAGGAACAGAAACTGCTATTGATGGTGACTGGATGGAAGTAGATATTTCCGGTGAAAACGTAACTTTTGATGGTGATTTTGTTGTTGGCTTTGGTTCTATTAACGCCACAACTTACCTTGGTTATGATGCTAACCTCAATAATGGCCGTAGCTGGGACTTTGATAATGCAAGTTCATGGTCGCAGTGGAATGAGGCATACCTGATCCGTGCAATTGTTCAATATACCGATGGTACGCTTGCTGAAGTTGGTCCCAATGGTTATGAGAAAGTGCTGAATAGCAATCCCGAAAACAGGACAGCAAGAACTCATTCCCTTTCGACCAATAATCAGGAACCCATCCAGAATACACTGGGCGGACGTGCTTTGATCGGTTACAATGTATACCGCGATGGTGATCTGTTGACTGATACTCCAATAGAAGCAACTGATTATGATGACCTCGAACTGGATCCGGGTGTATATTCCTACACCGTTACCGCCGTTTACGACGAAGGTGAATCCTCACCTGCCGGTCCGGTTGAAGTTGTGATTGAAAATCCCAACCTCGATCCCCCGAACAATGTACAATACGAAGTTGACGGTAATACTGTTATGCTTACCTGGGAAACTCCCGGCGTCAATCCACAGTGGATCCATTGGGATGACGGCACCAACGGTAACTCAATTGGACTGACCAGTGGCGGTAGCTTTGAACTGGCTGCTAAGTGGGATCCAAGTCACATTATGGATTTCGACGGCTTTAGCATTACCAAGGTGAAGATCTTCCCGGCAGGTTTTACCTGTGATTATAAACTAAAGATCCAAAAAGGCCCCAATGCCGGTACTCTTGTTTATGAACAAGACCTTAGCGGCTTGGAAATTGAAGCCTGGAATGAGATCACGCTGGATTCTCCGGTTGCTTTGGATGTTACGAAGGAACTCTGGGTAGGTTATGAAGTTATCGAACACGATGCCGGTGACTATCCCGGTGGTACCGATAGTGGACCCGCTGAAGCAGGTTACGGTGACATGCTTAACACAGGTAGTTCATGGGTTTCTATGTCAACCCAATATGGCCTGGATTACAACTGGAACGTTCAGGTTTATGTTGAACAAGCCGACGTTGAACCGGTTGCACTTAACAAACCTGCCAATACCGAATTCAACAATGAAAGCGAAGATTTAACCGTTGTTGAAGCTGCAACCAGCCAGTCAACTTATAGCCCGATGGCTGAGCTCCAGGGCTACAATGTATACCGTGACGATTCACAATTGAACAGCCAGTTGATTGAAGACTTGTTCTATGATGATACCGATGTTCCTCCGGGTACCTATACCTATGGTGTAACCGCTGTTTATGATGAAGGTGAATCACCGGCCGAAGAGGTTGAAGTAACCGTTCAGGAGCCCCTCCTGCTTCCGCCTTCAAACCTCGAAGCCAACACCTCGAATGGCGATGTTGAGCTTACCTGGACAGCTCCCGGCGAACCCGATGAGTGGATCCACTACGACGACGGTACTAACTTTAACTCCATTGGTGGAACCAGCGGTGGTACTATGGAAGTAGCCATCCGTTTCGATACCGATCAGTTGCAGGATTATGACGGCATGAAGCTGACCAAGATCCGTTTCTTCCCGAATGGATTCACCGCCGATTACCAATTGAAGGTATGGACCGGTGAAAATGCTGCTAACCTTGTTCATGAGCAAATGGTTGATGGACCTGAAATTGAAGCCTGGAATGAGATCATGCTCGACCAGATGATCACCATCGATGCCAGCGAGGAGCTTTGGTTCGGTTATGCCGCCATCGATTATGATGCCGGTGATTATCCTGCCGGATGTGACCAAGGACCAGCTGTAGCCGGTTACGGTGATATGATCAAGCTTGGAAGTTCATGGGTATCGATGTCGAATGAGTACGGCCTTGATTACAACTGGAACATCCAGGGTGGTGTTGCCGATATGAGCGGATTCCCCATCCAGGCCCAGCCAACCCTCGAAGATAATGTTGAGGTTGACAGAAACACTGAATTCGCTGTACAAAGCAAGCCCGCAGTTAGCCTGCAGGATGGTATTTACAGCCCGATGATGGCGTTGCAGGGATACAATGTATACCGCGATGATGCTATGATCAACGAATCACTGGTTACCGAAACCATGTACACTGATCAAGACCTTCCAACAGGTACTTATGAGTACTATGTAACGGCTGTTTATGATGCCGGCGAATCGGAAGGTTCCAATACCGTTGAGGTAACCATTACCGGAATTGATGATGTAGAAGCCGGTAAGCTCAGCATTTATCCTGTTCCTGCCAACGACTTTGTAAACGTTGAGTCAGACGTAACCGTTAAATCGGTACGCGTAATGAACCACGTTGGTCAGTTGGTATACAGTAATGATGCTACCGATAAGCAGTTCCGTATTAACGTATCGGATTTCGATGCCGGCGTATATTTCATCCAGCTCGAAACCGAAACAGGCGTTGTAACGAAGAAAATTTCAATACAATAAGCCGTAAATAAAACCGAAAAGAAAAGGGGAGCCCGGAGGGTTCCCCTTTTTTTATGAGGGTAAGATTGATACATGATTTATTGCGATCTTTATAGTCTAATATGAATATTGGCATCGAGGCCTTATGATTTCAAAAGGACATTGGACAAAAGAGAACCATATACTTAAAATGAAAGATATGATAAAAAAACTATTTATAACCGCTGGAGTAATATTGTTATTAATATTATTAATTCTATTATACAATAGTAATTTTAGCGATTCAGCTAAAAAGGGAAATAAGAATTTAGATAATATTCAAAATGTTAAAATAGGAATGGACACATTAGAAGTGCTTTCAATAATGGGCAAACCTGAAAATAGATGGGTATTTAAGAGTGAGATTTTTTTTGATTATCAATTACCACCAGGTAAATCCGGCCAACTTACATTAAGTATTGATTCCAATGGTAAAGTTATTCACAAAGGTGTTATTCCGAAATAATACATTGTTTTACACTGTTGTCCGGGAAAAATGCATTTAGCAAGGAGATTCCTCGCTTCATGCCGATTATCATCGGCATAAAGCTCGGAATGACAAGTTGTTATGGTTCTGGGAAGGGGGGCTGGGGGAGTGCGGCCCTCCGCGCCGCACCCCCCCCAGCCCCCCTTCGCCTCCATTTACGTAAACCCCTTGTCTTTCCGAGCGAAGCGAGGAATCTCCTTGATGTTTACCGGACACCAGTGATTGTTTTAATATAATTGGTAAAGATTAAGTACGAAAGGTACTTTAGAATATAATCCATTTAATTTTAATAAACACATAATGAATTATATAAATAAAATAAGAATATCATTTACTATTTTGCTGGTCTTGTCATTGGTTGTTAACCATTCTTGTACACCAGTTTCACATATGGAACTTATGAAGGATCCTGCTGTACTTAAGGTATTCAACAAAAAAGAGATTGCTTCTTTAGAATTGATTGTCAACTTTTTCGATTCATTTATATTAGAAAAGACCGAAAAAGACCAAGGTATTAATCAATCTTACTATCAATATTTTGAGACGATAAAGAATTCAGAGTCTATTGAAGATTTAAGGATAAATATTGGGCTTTCAAATTCAAATGATACAAGAGCATTAATTAAAAAGCTGAAGAACCAAGGAGTATTCTGTGAAATCTGGAAATATAGTTATGGATATGACTTTAAAACTAAGGATACTATCTCTGTAAAATTAGAACTTAATCAACAAGGAAAGTATATGCAATTATTGGAAGTATTGGGAAGAGAAAATACTTTTTTATTGGAGTACTATAACGATTTACAAAATAGTGGCACTATTTCTCCAGGTAGTATTGCACAATTCCTGAAATATTATCGGGTGGTTGATTTTCAAAAGGAGGTTAATCGAATGGTATTTGCCGTGCACTATATCACAATTGTTTCAGAACAAGTGTACCGGCCCCCCCAATAAGTCTGACATCATTACGAATGAAAATCAGATGGGTATAAGTTCGATCAACGAACTATAATTACCGGTAGATATCCTTCCTATGGGCAATGGTAATAATATTCAGTCATTTTCCGAATAGCGTTTATTTATGTAATCGCTTAACAAAAAGGTACTGAGTTTTCACAAAGGTACGTTAAAACGAAGTGGAAATCAATTTAGGTATATAGCTTACCTTCTTACTATTCTAAAGATATCTTCTTTATTTATGCTGTTAGGACAGCTTAAGAACTCGCCACAGGAGATCCTGATAGCTTGTGCTCTGGCAGTTTGATGACAATCATTCCTGGTTCTCACAGATGAAGAAAATAAATTTTTATATTTGCAATATGCTACATAATATGTAGTTTTGTGCAAAGTTGAATATGAAAGAAAAATCGACATATAACTACATTGATAACTACTTGAGAGAAAGACAGGCGAAAGGAGTGTATTCAGTAACTTTAGGGGAACTCAGAAATCACTTTAGTGTATCGGAAAAGGCCATATTGCAGAATATTTACCGGCTAAAGCGCAAGCATTACCTGGCGCAAGTGCGGAAAGAGTTTTATGTAATTATTCCGCCCCAGTATTCAAACAGGGGCATGATTCCTCCCACTCTTTTCATTGATGATATGATGAGATTCCTAAAGAGAGTGTATTACGTTGGGTTTTTCTCGGCAGCTGCACTCCAGGGAGCCGGACACCAGCAACCTATGGAACTTCAGGTTGTGACCAAAAAACCGCCTCTTCGAAATATTAAAAACGAAAAGCTGCACATCAGCTACTATACGAAAACAAACTTGCCCTCAGACTTAATTATTGAAAAGAAAACCCAGTCAGGCTATCTTAAGGTTTCTTCTCCTGAACTCACGGCTATCGATCTTGTAAGGTTTCACAAACGGATTGGGGGACTGAACCGTATAATGCCTATCCTCGAAGATTTAACCGAGATTATGAAGCCCTCACTTCTGTCCAAATCAGCCAAAACACAAAACACACCTACCATTCAACGCTTAGGGTATTTGCTTGACATATTGGGCAATGAATCTCTTGTAAACTCCCTTAACAGGGTAATAGGTGAAAAACCAAAAGAAGTCCCACTTTCACTCACACACAAAGGAAAAACCAGTTCGGTAAATAAAAGATGGAAAATAATTGAAAACATTACGATCGACTTATAATGGTGCCAAAACGATACATAGAAGAATGGAAAGCTTTTGCACCTTGGCCGGAAGATGCACAGGTGGAACAAGACCTTATTATTGAGAAAACATTACTGGAATTGTATTCTAACCCTTTCTTGCAAGAACGATTGGCATTCAGGGGTGGTACGGCCTTGCACAAGCTCTTTCTGAAACCGCAAGTGCGCTATTCTGAAGATATTGACCTGGTTCAAATTAAACCGGAACCAATAAAAGATACCCTATCCGAACTCAGAAAGCAACTGAAGTTTATGAGCAAACCATCGGTAAAGCAAAAAGCAAACAACAACACATTAGTCTATCGTTTTGAATCAGAAATACCACCGATAATAAAACTGCGCATGAAAATTGAGATCAATTGCAGAGAACATTTTTCGGTTTTGGGATACAAAGAGGTCAAGCATAGCATTGAAAACTCATGGGCACGTGGCTCTGCTAAAATCATTTCATTTGAAGCCGAAGAAATGCTTGGCACCAAGCTGCGTGCACTTTATCAACGCAGAAAAGGAAGAGACTTATTTGACCTGTACCATGCCCTTACAAATATTGAGTTGGATATTAAAAAAGTGATTGCGTCTTATAAAAATTACATGGCTTTTTCGGTAGAGAAGCAACCTACACAAAAAGAATTTATACTCAACCTGGAAGAAAAACTGCAAGACCCGGATTTTAAAGGTGACATTTATGCTTTACTACGACCCGGTGTGGAATACAGCCAAAATCAGGCTTATGAATTGATAAAAAACAATTTGATAGAAATGATTTAAATTACACTGAAGTGATGCATTAAGCACGAAAAACCACAAAAAGCAATATACCATTAATCAGAATTTTCTTACCTTTATTCCCACGGTTTAAGTTTTATTAACCATTAAATATGCCGCCCCCAAAAGCCAACATAACTGTTTTAACTCAAATTCGTCTTACGGATAAGCGGGGGCATGGGAAAAATAATTCTTTAAACACATCCGGGAAAAGCTGCAAAA
Organism: Bacteroidales bacterium; assembly: GCA_021740045.1. Taxonomy (GTDB): domain Bacteria; phylum Bacteroidota; class Bacteroidia; order Bacteroidales; family JAIPAP01; genus JAIPAP01. The sequence continues at coordinate 2,250 of JAIPAP010000009.1, read as the reverse complement.
CACCACTGGAAATCAAATGGCTGGTCTGCTTGGAAATAACTTATTCCTCAAACCAAGCCATAAGCCGGTACGCCATCAATGGTATTACCGGTTGCGGTTTTACCCATTTTCACCTGTCCCGTTTTTATGGGAAACATCCGGATAACTTCCGCCTGGTGAATATGCCTGTCCGCCACTTAGAAGGCGGAAACGGCAGGGTATACGACCCGGTTATGGGACGTTTCCTTAGCCCGGACAACGGCGCCTGTCCCGAAAAGCGTAGCGACATCGGGATACAAGCCCCCGAAAACACCCAAAACCTTAACCGCTATTCCTATGCACTGAATAATCCAGAATATTATGCATTTCTCGACAGTCGGGCGTATCGATTGGAACTAAATAATTCATTTCAAAATGGCTTGTCGTACAAACAGCATCTATGGTTACAGCAGAAATTAATAAAATATTCAAATATAGCCGGGGTAAGCCCTGGTAATTTAACTAATTATACATTTTTACAATGGCTACGAAGTTTATAATCACGATAGTATTATTGGCATTGACTAATATATTTAGTCATCAAAGTGATGAAAAAAAACTGTTAAATAATGATTTAACAGTCCAGTTGTCAAGCAACACTGACACTTGTTATTATTCCGAAGATAAGATTGTTGTTTCTATAGAATTAACAAATAAGGGTATGTCTTCTTTAAGAATAAACAAAAATATGCTTGTAACTACTAAAGACATATATGAAAATAATGTGATAAGATTAAATATTTGTCACAATGGTAAATTTTATGAATATGCATTCTTAGACGGAAAAGAAGCAATGCCAAAAAAATGTAAATTGCGCAAGGAAGAAGCATTAAAAATTAATGATATAATCAATTTTAGACCATTGAAAACAAAAACAGAAACAATTACTAATATTAGTAAAGCCAAAATTGATAATAAAGATTTTGGAGTTTATCAATTACAAGCTTTGTACATTAAGAGCATAAATGATACAATATCTTCTAACTGGATAACAATTAATTACCTAAAGGAATAAACATAAAGCCCCGGAGAAGCAGTCCATATCCTAGTAAATCAAAAAAATTAATTATATCAGTTGCATTTAATTAAATGATTATGGCAACCGGAAAAATAAGCATGTCTATTCTCATTACTTTAATTTGCCTGTGTGGTTTTAATACATCCGGACACAGTAGCGATAATACCGGCAAGGACACCCTTGAATACAAAATAGAACGAAAACATATTGTGTTTATCTCAAATGATAAACCATACCGGTTCACTATCTACCTAAGCCCATTTGGCTATTTCATGCCCGGAAATATATACCAAGGCTTTAAGAAGGATCACAGCCCATTTTCTGTAGGACCAATACTCGATTCATTGCGATACAAGTTCATAATTAAACCGGAATATGTAACTGACCCAAAGATTGATACCCTTCACAATTATTTTGATGGCAATGATCTTCAGGGGAATAGGGGAAGCTATTACGAAATGGATTCGGCCACTCGCTTTATCTTTCGGCTTGAATTTGAATATTCGTTTCTTTTAAACCAGGTTGAATTCTCATCAGAGTTTGGCAGAAAAGAAGGTACAGCTATACGATTAATAACACTGGATGAGGGTATAGATGAGGGGAACTCCTTAAAAATAAGATGGGTTGCATTAGAGAACAATATAGCAAAATTTCATAATAAGTTGTTGGAGATCAAAAACCCATCAGACGTCAGGATAGCCAAAGAAGATAGTGTAATCATGAAACCACGTCATGTTAAGCGTCTTCGAAAAAAGTTAAAGGGGATAAATTTCAATACCGATCAGAATTGTATACAGGTACCACCTTCAGCTTGCGCTTTATACAGCTTATTGGAATATTCCGGTGGCGGCACGCATAATCATTATTGGTTATGTGGAGGTGTTTTTTGGGGCTCCAAAATGAATCAACATGATTTCTCACCATCAAAAGTGGATAACATAAACAAAATGATTGATTTGAAGGAGTTTTTGGTTAAAAAATATGGACTGTAATAAAATTGATAGTTTGGATAATATGAAATATCTGATATTATTTTTCCTGGCAGTTTCAAACCTTTCTATGGCTCAAGAACCCGAAGTGTATGGAGTGTCTGTAGGTGAATTAAAGTCGTGTTATTTATCGGTTTATGCCGATAATACCTATGAGCTTGTACTCGATTATTACCCTAGTGATTTATTGTTTTCAATTCTTTTTTCTTATGGTGCATGGCATCT
>JAIPAP010000128.1 GCA_021740045.1 Bacteroidales bacterium | reverse complement strand
AGCTACATGCCCAAAGGAAAACACCGCCTGGAAATCAGCGCAGATGACCTGGCTTCCGGGGTTTACTATTACACCCTCGAAATCAATGGTAAGAAGGCCGGTGTAAAGAAGATGGTGGTGGTGAAGTAGAGAGCCGCAGTGATGGCGCTCTATGAAATGCAATCAAGGGTTATCCTTAACCATAGCGTTTTGTATGGAAGATTGAGTTAGATTGAAGCCTTACCCTCCGTATTCGCCAGTTGGCGAAGAAGGTGTGAGATTGAATGAAGTTTAATTTATCATGATTTGTTTTAACTAAGATTCAGCAATTTACCCCATTGTAGTTGCTGAATCTTTTTTATCCATTCCCAATTGTCCATTTTAAAACCATATAAGACACGTAAGGTCATATAAGGGATTTCAGGAGCCTTCTTATATATTCTTATATGGCTTATATGGTTCCATCATTCGGAAATTTAGAAATTATCAGCTTTTCCGGTTCCTGATCAATATTGAATTCATAAGCTATTTTGTTCTTTTCCTCCCTCCATCATACAACCCGCAAATAATCGTTACTTTTGAAGCGTTTAATTTACGATGCATGAGGAATAGAAGGCTTTTTTTATTGATATTTATATTTTTACTGCCTTTATGCGGGTTTAGTCAGCGGCTGCAGCAGCAACAAGATCAGCAACAGCAAACCCAACCCGACTCCCTGTACTACAAAACCCCGGATTCATCCCAAGTTTTTCATTTTACATTAAATGATGTCTGTTTCGACAGCATAAAACAAACCCATATTGACACTACCTTATATCGTCATGAAATTTATGATCCCATAAAACGAAGGGAATATCCTGTACATCACCTCGGAAATCTTGGACTGGCCCATCAGTCATTAGTCTTTGATATACCTCATAAACCCGGTTTTCAACTGGGGATGAAAGGCTATGACGGTTATCTGTTCAAATACAATGAAATACCTTATTACGAATTATGGACCCCCTACACAAAGCTCTACTATGTGCAGGGGCCGGAAGAACAATTGTTTTCGGGAGACCATAGCCAGAAAGTTATGTCGAACCTTACGCTGGGCCTGCAATTCCGCTTTATCAAATCGCTGGGCGCTTATATACGCCAAAAATCCAATCATAAATCATTTGCATTAAAAGCCAGGTATCATACGCGCGATAATCGCTATTCATTTCTGGGCAGCTATGTTTATAATAAACTCGATGCCGAAGAAAACGGGGGTATAGCCAATGATTCGCTTTTTACCGAAAACCTCGAACCGGAACGCAACCTGTTCCAGGTAAGGCTACCCGAAAACAAACACAAAGCAAGAAGTCGTGTAAGACATGCAGGAGTTCACTTTCAGCAACATTTCTTCATTTCTCCCCGCAAAAAAGGCGGTTCAAAGCAAGCGGGTAAATCACCCCAAACAGCTTATGATACGCTTACCGGCAGCTTTGGAGATTCACTGCGGGCAGCCAATACAGCAATTATTGATACGATAGGTGATTCCCTTTATGTGGTAAAAAGAACGATATCCGATTCGGTTAGTGATTCTCTCTATATTGATCAAACGGAATTCGCAAATGATACCCTTACCGATTCCCTTTTAGTAGCAAAGCCCGATACTACGGGGATAATAATAGACACGATACAGATTACCCGGAAAACCAAAACCGATAGCATAAAGGAAGCGCCAAAACAGAAGCCGGATAAAACAGGGCTTCGGTTTTCGTTAGGGAAATTATCGCACGTGTTCAATTACCGCAGAACATCCCATATGTATTGGGACCAGGATACAACACAATCTTTTTACCAACATTTTTACCCCGATTCGGATAATTTCTACGATTCCATTTATTATCATAAGTTCAGCAATGAGATTGCCTGGAGTAACGGACGTATCGATTCGGCAAAGCAAGCGCTTAAAGTCCGTTTCGCCATGCGGCACGACTTGGTAAAATATTTCTCCGACCGCGGGTATGATTCATATTTCGATGAAAATACACAACGACCAACTTCAAATCTTTTTAAATCACGCGCAAAACTCGAAAATGATCCCTCAAACATCCCCACCAAACCCGATAGCATACTGATTGATCCGGATATGCAATTCAATCAGTTTATTCCTTCGGCCCGGTTCCGGTTGCAATTATTGCCGCACCTGTCAATTCTGGCATACGGCGATTTTGTATTTGGAGAAGTTTACAACCAGGGTGATGTGCACCTTCGGGGTAAGATCAACTATTCGCATCTATTTCAAAAAGGTGATCATCTTACCGGACAATTGAACCTGGCCCGGCAAGAGCCTTTTTGGTTCCTCCATGAAATGTATTCCAATCATTTTCAATGGCAGAATAACTTTAAAAAACAAGATATCATCAATGCCGGGGTCAATTACCGGAATAAAAACTGGTATGCAGGCCTTAACTATCACCTTGTTAATAACTACGCTTACCTTGGTACCGATACCATGCCTCATCAATTTTCAGGGGAGTTGAGTGTTTTAAGAGCCGATTTGAGAAGTCATCACCGGCTTGGAAAATTCACCCTCGATAACCGCGTGATCTACCAGCAAACGGCTCAAAGCAATATCATCCATTTCCCCGATTTGATAGCAAAAACATCGCTGCGGTTCAATCTTGATCTTTTTAATGGTGCCCTGCGAACACAAACCGGTTTTTCTCTCTTTTATACATCAGCATATTATGGTGATGCTTATGTTCCGGCATTAAACAGTTTTCACCTGCAAGAATATCAAGAAACCGGCAACCATCCCTTTGCCGATATATTCATCAATTTAAAAATCAAGCGGACCCGCTTCTTCTTTAAGATGAGTCATGTAAACGGCGGATTCCCTGAGTACAATTATTTTATGAGTCCGCATTATCCATTACGCGACCGGGAATTCCGATTTGGGTTGGACTGGAAATTTTATGATTAGGTCACCACGTTTTGCGGTTCCCCTTTAAGCCACTTCAAAATATTTTGCTTAACAATATCGGCCCTGATAAGCATGGCTTCACGGGTAGCGTAACCCAGGTGCGGAACCAGCACTGTGTTAGGAACTCCCATTAAGGGATGTTTGGAATTGATGGGCGGCTCGTTTTCATAAACATCAATACCTGCCCCGGCTATACGACGCTCATCCAATGCCTTGGACAAGGCATCACTATCGACCAATCCACCCCGTGCCGTATTGATCAGTACGCCTGTGGGTTTCATCAGGGCTATTTTGGGAGCATCGATTATTTGCCGGGTTACTTTATTTAAAGGTAAATGAAGACTAACGATATCGCTTTCCTGTAAAACTTCATCAAGGGTTAAATAACGACCACCCAAATCCTTAAACGCCTGTTTTTCGGTGCGGCTAAAGCCAATCAACTCGCAACCAAAAATTTTTAAAATACGGGCTGTTTGTGTACCAATTGCCCCTGTGCCAATTATCCCCACCGTTTTACCAAAGAGTTCGCGACCCAGAAACCCTTCCCTACCCTTTTGCTTGCGGGTTTTTGAATCGTTAGCCGTGATCTTTCGCAAAACATCCAGCATCAAAGCTATGGCCAGTTCCGAAACGGCATGGGTAGAATAACCTGCTGCATTGCATACCGTGATCTTCTTCTCACGGCAGGCCTCCAGGTCTATATGATCGTAACCGGTAAAAGCTACGGCGATCATCCTGAGATTTTTAACATTCTCAATAAATGTACTTGATAGAGGTATATTGGTAACAATAACAACATCGGCATCTTTGGCGCGGGTGGCCAGCACATTTTCATCAACGGTGCGGTCGCCATAAATGGTTAAATCGTGGCCCCGCTTGGAAAATTCTTCCTTCATGGCATTGATCACCGTTTCGTTTACGCCGAGAGGTTCGAGTGATACTATATTCATAAAAATGCTTTAATAATTAATTCGGGCTTCGCCAAAAACAACATCGATTTTAATGGTGGTAAATGCCTTACTTCTGTCCAATGCAGGTGAATTGAACGAAGATGAACCCACTCCCGGTGATTTGGTATGATTGGGCATACGAATACTGCCAAAGGCTGCATTGGAAACAATTTCGAAATTCGTTTCCGGATTTAGCTTGATATGAAATTCTCCAAACACACAGGATAGCTCTACCATCTTGTCCGTTTGAGGATTAATGCCGGAAAGGTCAAGTGTGCTTGAACCAAATACAACCGAATACTTTTGCTGTCCGGGCACATATTGCATATCGGCGTCTGAAAAAATGGTGCTTGATTCACTTTCGCCTTTATGATAACCTGAACCCTTAAATGAGTTCATAATCCATATGCCCAGTATAACCAAAGCTATACCGACAAATACCTTGAAAACATTGATATCAAAATACCAATAACTATCGGCAAAAAACAACAGGCCTAACACTATGAGCAACAGGCCCCAAAACAATCCGGAAGAAAATACATTTCTCATGGCAACTTGATTTGGTGAATCATCAAATTTAGAAAAAATCCGCAAGTAAAAGCACTATTTTATGCCCCGCTCCTCTTTTATTTTGTTGTAAGCCTCACTAACATTCTGAAACTTTTCTTTGGCTGCTTTTTGAATATCATCTCCAAGGTGGCTAACTTTATCGGGGTGGTACTTAGTGGCCATGCGGCGGTATGCTTTTTTGATCTCTTCGTCGCTTGCATCAGGAGTTGTTTCCAGTATCTTATAAGCGCTGGTAGTATCTCTCACAAACATGGCTTTGATGGAATTGAAGTCACTATTGCGTACCCCAATATATTTAGAAATCATTTGAATGATGTCCACCTCACTGGGTTGTGTCTTTCCATCGGCGAGGGCTATTCCAAAAAGGAAATGCAATAATTGCAGCCTGGAGGAATAATCCATGTAATTCCTGATCTGCAAAGAAACTTCATATACATTGATCTCCTGTTTAAGGATTTCGCGAAGCATCATAATCTGTTCCTTAGCCTGTTCTTCGCCAAACTGCCTGACTAAAAACTGCTTCACATAATCGAGCTCCGAGCGCATCACCCGTTCATCGGCTTTCATAATGGCAGCCGACAGCACCAGCAAGCTGGCGCTAAAATCACCGGTTTGGGTTTGAGCCCTGCCTTCCTGTTGTCCATATGGATGACCCTCGCTGCCGGGTAACGCAAATTCGCCACTTTGCATGCTGTCATACATCGATCCGAATACAAAACCGAGGATGGCTCCGATGGGGCCACCGAAAGCCCATCCAAGTCCACCGCCTATCCATTTTCCGTATTTTGCCATAGTATATTTTACGATTATGGATTAAAAAGGTGCAAAGGTAAAGTTTAATGTTTAAAGTCTAAAGTTTAACGCTTTTGTGAACAACTTTAAACTTTAAACATGCGACTTTAAACTAAAAAACCGGAACCATAAGCCAGTTATGATCCCGGTTTAGTATCAATATGAATTGGACTTTATTTTAGTTTCTCGCTTAAGGGTAATCCATACTCTTCTTTAAGTCCGATGCCAAGGGTCTCCAGTTCATCAAGCACCGGATTATAAATTTCCCTGGTAACGGGAATATGAACACCGCTCAAGTCGATCTTACCATTCAGGATCATATTCACGGCGATAGCTGCCGGCAAGGCAACAGTGCGGGCAACAGCAGTATCGGTTGCCAGCGAACCAAATGCCAGCATGCTCGATTTGATCACCTCACGGTTATCATCGCCGTATTTTGCAACAAAAGTATGCTGCATGGCGATCATATCCTTTTCTTCTTCACTGATCATCATTTTTTCAATCATCAAATCACTGGTAACCTCAAAGGGGCTATCTTCGCCGCGATCCATTTTTTCACCCGAGAACAATCCCAGCCATTCAATAGCATGAATAGCGTGTGCGTTTACTTCCTTATTCAAATAATCAGCTACTTTTTGCTTGATATTGCTTGAATCTTCAGCACCGATCAATTTGGCCACCATACCGGCATAGCTCATACCGCTCATATCGAATTTGTCATACCCGATCAAACCGATCTCCTTCATGGCATCAATGGATTCGCACCAACCCGGGTGACGGAACGTACCGCGGTACATGGTTTTTGCCTCCGGGATACTGTATAGATCGATATACGGCATTGAATCGCGGTTGGGGTAAATATCCAGCTTACCCACCTCGGGGAAATTGACCGTTATAATGTCTTTAAAGAGGTCTTTGGTCGGTATATCCTTCACTTTGCCATCCATCAGGTAACGTGCATCGTTATTACCGGCCATGACCACCCCTTTGGGGCTCCATGAAAATTTATACCTGAATGGGTTATCGTCGGCAGTTTCGGGAGCTACCAAGGCACCTGTAACCGAATAAAACTCCTCAATCTCACCACCTTTCTCATGAACATGGTCGATAACCCGCATGGCCGACATATGGTCGATGCCCGGATCGACACCCAACTCATTGAGGATGATAATGCCTTCATCCTTGGCTTCCTGGTCAAGGGCTTTCATTTCGGGCTTCACATAGGAGGTGGTCACCATGTTCTTTTTATGCGCAATACACTTACGGGCAACCATGGGATGATGCGCATAGGGCAACAGGCTGACCGCCAGGTCATGCTCTTCGATCATTTTATCGAGCCTTTCCTCATCATCAACAGTCCATCCTACAGGATTACCATTGGGATGACTCCCGATCATTGCCTCGGCTTTGGATTTTGTCCGGCTGGCTACCGTGACCTGAAAATCACGTTCGAGTAAATAAGAGACCATGGGTTTTACCACCATTCCGGCACCTAAGATCAATACTTTCTTCATGGAGTTTTTCAGTTTTATTCAATTTGTGATTAAATAAGTTAATATGCACGGCAAATGTAAGTTTTGTTAGATGTTTAACAAGGAGTTTTTTAATATTTTACATCTCATAGGGATCTGTCACATCCAAACCTTCGATTTTCTCAAAATCATTTTTATTACGGGTGATTACCGCGAGATTATTAACCAGGGCTGTTGCTGCAATGATAGCATCGGGGAGTTTTATTTTATATAATCGTCTTATCTCAATTGTTTTTCCTGCAATTCCATCGTCTAGTCCAATAGTTATTGCACTTATACAAAAGTCGTTAAATTTTGATTCCTCCTGTTTTGATATATTAGGAAATCCAAGCATCTCAATTTTATTAATAATTGAGATATAATACCGGCTATCAATAACTCTATCAATAAATGACAAAGCTATGGTTGGAAGATTCGTTCCTATGTAATCGATAGCTACATTGGTATCAATTAAATATTCCTTTCCTCCCATTCATTCCGCATTTTATTAAGTCCTTCATTCAATTCCCGGGCCCGGTCTTTAGTTATTGATCCTTTAAGCTTTTCCGAGAGTTTCTTGTGATCGGAGCCTATTTTGCCAAGGTCATCCACAATTTTTAAAATATCTATTTGCTCCAATTCCTTTAAAAGCCCAAGGGCCCGTTCATGCTTAAGTTCTACCGTTACCGTTTTCATAATACAATTTTATTCCACTAAGTTACACATTAATAACGCCAGTTAAAAGACAATATGTTGTTTTTTATGCTGAAATAGATTACCGGTGATGGAAACGCAATCAAATCATACCTATAGAAACATCTTTAGAGAATTTTCGTTAACTTTGTGAAAAACATATAACTATGAGCATTACAGAATTACGGGATACATTGCATCAATTTATTGATAAAGCCGATGAACGCTTCTTACGAATGGTACATTCACTGGCTGAAGAATACACCAAAGGAAATAGAGAAATTATAGCTTACAGGGGTGAAAAAGCTATTACGAAAGAAGAACTGTACCAGGAATTAAAAGAAGCAGAAGAAGAGATAGAAAGTGGCGATTACATGACCCTGGAAGAATTTGAGAAAGAATCCAGGCAATGGAAATGAAAAAACAAAGGGTCGTTATTACTCGCAGGGCACAACAATCAATTGCAGATATTTACGAATATATAAAAGAGCGGGAAAAATCCATAGCAAACGTAATCCTAAATCGCGGCTTTGATTAAAGAAAAAGCCACAAGCCCATCACAGGCTTGCAGCTTTTTTATTCATCCTCAAATCAATATCTTATCTTGAATTATCATCAATAAAAGGCTTGTGCTCCGGCCAGGGGCGTGGTTCGTTTTTGATCTTCTCCATCAGTACCTCCACACCTTTCATCAACTGGGCATCGTGGCCCCGGTTCATCTCCTCCGAATCGAGGGTGACGCGAATATCGGGCGTTACACCTTCATTTTCAATGATCCATTCACCGGTTTTACTGTACACCCGGTAATCGGGTGCGGTGAGGCCGCCGCCGTCAACCATTTGCAAAAACATAGAAACACCAACCAATCCTCCCCAGGTGGTGGTACCTATCACCGGCCCCATGCCCAGTTCACGGAATTCGAACGGCAGCATATCACCACCTGAACCGGCATATTTATTGGTCAGGCACACTTTGTGAGCTGTGTTGGTAAATGGGGGAATGGTTTGATCATGGGAATACCGCCTGGTAAAATAAGCCAGCGGCTTCGTATTTAAACGATGCAGAAAAATATGTGGATCCAGGCCTCCACGGTTAAAGCGGCCATCGATGATCAAACCCTCCTTGCGCATTTGGCCATAATAATAACGCGGAAAATGGGTAGCCGAACCCATGTAGGTATCGGGGAAATGAATGTAGCCAATCTTACCTCCCGAGGCTTCTTCCACCTTTTTACGGTTCCATTCCACCCAGTTGATGTAACGAAGACCCTGCTCCCTGCCGGTAGTTTTTACCAGAATATCACGGGCGCCTTCCATATCCGGTTCACTGTTCACGGTAATTTCCAGCTTTTCACCCGACATGCCCTGGAAATAGCTAAAGAGGTTCTTATCGGTTGTGATTTCCGTACCATTTACAGCCATGAGATAATCACCTTCTTTGATATTCATCCCCGGCATATCCAGAGGCGGAATTTCGCCATTGTTCCACTCTACGTCACGCAGGATTTGCTTGAACTTGTATCGGCCCGCTTTTTCATCCACTTCATAATCGGCGCCCAGCATACCCACACTCACACGGTCGGAATTGCGTTTTTCATCACCTCCATAAACGTATGTATGGGATGTATTCAATTCACCGATCAACTCACCGATAATGTAGCCGACATCCTCTCGTGAGGTAGCCCGCTCGATCAATGGGGCGTATTTTTTCTTCATGTCTTTCCAATCGAGGCCATGCATACCGGGCTCATAGTAAAAGTCACGCTCCATTCGCCAGGCTTCATTGAAAATTTGCCGCCATTCTTCCCTTGGATGCAATTCCATTTCCAAAGCCGAAAGGCCTAGTTCATGTCCCGATGATTCTTTGGCGCCGGAACTGATGATCCCTACCGATTTACCCTTCTTGTATACGATGGCGCTTCCGCTGGCAGAAAGCTTGTATTCATTAATGCCCTCAATAACCTTATGGGCTTTCCGGGCTTTCAGGTTAAAAGCATGCAGGTTCATGGCGCTAACTTCCCGGTATTCGAAACGGTTAAAATCGCCGTCATCTTTATTCAGATAAAAGACCATGTCATCGTTTACCGAGAGATAGCGATAATTACCGGCATCGAGCGGCAGGCGCTCAATACGGTCGCTTAATCCTTCAAAATCGATAGATACTTGATCCCCATTGGAATGTTCTTTCTTTTCGTCACCCACCTCATCATTTTGATGCGGAAGCAAGGCCTCGCCGCTCTTTTTCAATGTGAGACTAAATATGCCGGCCATATCTTTATAAACCATTTCCCATTCCAGATCATCGAAGGTGGGATTGAATTTGCGGTTGGAGACAAATAACAGATGCTTGCCATCCTTGGTAAACACCGGATGAAAATCATGGAACAAGCTGTTGGTCACATTGTAGGTCTCATCTGCTTCGAGTGAATAAACAAATACATCAAACACCTGCTTTTCAGTCATTTTGGAATAAGTGAGGAATTTGCTGTCGGGTGACCATTTAAAATCATAAATAGGCTTTTCATCCAGCGGCACATCCACCGATTCGAAATGAGCTTTATCCACTTCGGTGATCTTTTTGGAATCCACATCGATGAAATACAGCCGTAATTCCTGGTCGGTAAAGGCGATCTTTGTTCCGTCGGGCGACCAGCGAAGGGTATGGCGGTATCCATCCTTGAACTTGGTGAGCTTCATAGCCTCTTCCCTACCCTTTTTATCCACAAGATACAGTTGATATTCACCGTTTTTATCGGAAAGATAGGCTATCCGGCCACCATTTGGCGACCAGGCCGGATACTGATCACGGGCACCGGAGGATTTAGTCAGGTTATGGGTAACACCTTCATTTTTTGGAACGGAAAATAATTCGCCACGTGCTTGTATTACGGCACGTTCGCCTTCCGGTAATACACCGATCTCCCTGATCATATCCTTCACCTTAATGTAACGCTGACGAGCCGAAACGGCATCCGGATTGACCTTAATGTCGATCATCCCGGTTTCGCCGCTGTTCAAATCCAAGGCATACACATCACCACCGTGTTCATAAACGATTTTCTCCTTGCCGGCTCCGGGAAAACGGGCATCAAAATCATCATGCTCGGTCCATTGTCTGGTTTCCTGGGTTTGCGTGTCGTATGAATAAATGTTCAATTGCCCGGTCTTGTCCGAGGTGTAAAATATCTTACTGCCGATCCACATGGGAAGGCGGTCGGTACCTTCAAAATCGGTGATCTGCTCTTCATTTTCGTTTTCCAGGTCATAAATAAAAACATCCTGGGCACGGCCTCCTTTG
>JAIPAP010000127.1 GCA_021740045.1 Bacteroidales bacterium | reverse complement strand
TACCGCGTCAATTGGTCAGTGAGGGTATTGATCCACGTATCCCCTGGATGTATAATTACAAACTTGACTTTCAATTCCGATAACCCAAATACTAAAATAAATTGCCCCTGAAAAATGGCTGATGGCTATCGGGACTCCAATCTCTTCCCGGTGGCTACCGGAACTTCGTCTCTTAACTCCCTCACTCTCTCAGTCTCTAAGTCCCTCAGTCTCTCACTCTCTCGGTCTATAAAGTCTCCTCCTGCTCATCAAAGGGCACGTCGATGTTGAACTTCTCCCAGTTGATCATGGGCAACACGGTGGGGACAATGGACTCAACAGGCTCATAGAGGTAGGAATTGGCCCGTGTTTTATTGGTGATCAGGTTATGGTTGGTGTCCAGGGAGTTGATGATGAAAAAGACCACGCTAAGCAAAAAAGCCGCTTTCGCCAATCCAAAAGCTGCTCCTGCAAGTTGGTTTAAAAACCCCAGGGCCACCAGGTTGATGAGCTTTTCCAGGATGCGTCCTATAAAATAAACCACAATAACCACCACTATAAAGGTTACGGCAAATGAAATAATGGGCAGGTACTTTTCGGCTATGTCGAGATTGGCCTTGAGAAAACCGGCCGCATAATCCGAAAAGTTCAAACCGTAATAAATGCCCAGGATGAGGGCGGCCAATGAGGCCACTTCAATGATAAAGCCTTTGGTAAAGCCGCGATAGGTCAGCCAGATCAAGGGGATGGCAATAATAATGTCGAGCAGGTTCATAATTATCTATTATCTGTCTTTCAGTCGTTGTGTAAGTTCGCTGGTAAAAACAAAATCGTTCAGTTCCGGGTTGTCGCTATGCAATATCTCATCTTTACTGCCCACCCACCAAAGCTCGCCTTTGTAGATGTAGGCTACCTTATCACCTATTTCCATCACCGAGTTCATATCGTGGGTGTTCACCACCGTGGTCATGTCGAATTCTTCGGTCAGCTCTTTAATCAGGTTATCGATCACGTTTGATGTTTTGGGATCGAGGCCGGAGTTAGGCTCGTCGCAAAACAGGTACCTGGGGTTCATGGATATGGCGCGGGCAATGGCAACGCGTTTCTTCATCCCTCCGCTTAATTCGGCGGGCATCAGGTGGTTTACGTTCTCCAGGTTGACCCTGGAAAGGCAGAAATTGGCCCGTTCCACCTTTTCTTCGTGGCTTTGCTGGGTAAACATCGACAGGGGAAAGATCACATTTTCCTGCACGGTTTTGGAATCGAACAGGGCGCCTCCCTGGAACAGCATCCCGATTTCCTTGCGGATGGATTTCATTTCCCGGAACGACATGGCCGAAAACACGCGGTCATCGTATAGCACTTTACCCTTGTCAACATTCAGCAGCCCCACCAGGCATTTCATCAAAACGGTTTTCCCCGATCCGCTTTGCCCGATGATCAGGTTGGTTCTCCCTTTCTCAAAACGGATGGTAACATCATTAAGCACTTTATGCTCGCCAAAGCTTTTCGATATGTTTTGTGCTTCGATCATGCCAGCAGGATTTGAGTTAATATCAGGTTGAAGAAAATAATGGCAATGCTGCTGTGAACCACCGCCTGGGTGCTTGATTTTCCCACCTCCAGGGCGCCGCCCTTGGTGTAATAGCCGTGGTAACCCGATACCGAAGCAATAATAAAGGCAAACACCACGGTTTTTATCAGGGCATAAATCACATCAAACATTTCAAAAAAGGCCCTGATACCGTATAGATAATCATGCGGGGCCACCAGTCCGGTTATGGCCGATATGGCGTATCCCCCCAGCAGGGCTAAAAACATGCTGAACACAATGAGTACCGGGTTGATGAACAAGGAGGCAATGATCTTGGGAAAGATCAGGTAGGTTGAGGAATTGATCCCCATGATCTCCAGGGCATCGATTTGTTCGGTAACCCGCATGGTCCCTATTTCCGATGCAATGCGCGACCCCACTTTTCCGGCCAGGATAAGGCTTATAATGGTGGGTGAAAATTCCAGTATTACCGATTGCTTGGTGGCATAGCCGATGGTGTACATCGGGATTAAGGGGGTATCTACATTAAAAGCCATTTGGATGGTAACCACCGCCCCCATAAACACCGATACAATGGCTACAATGCCCATTGAATCGAGCCCGAGGCTTTCCATTTCAATGAGGACCTGCTTGTGGTAAATGGACGCCTTTTCGGGTTTTCGAAAAACCAACCGCATTAATGAAAGATATCGCCCAAGGTGTTCGAACAGATTCATAGTGCTAAAATAATCATAATTTCTTTAGATGAAAACAGTGGCGAAATTATCAAATTAGCAGACACAAAAAAAGACCGCCTTTGCGAGCGGTCTTAATAAATGCGTTTGTTGTTCTTTGTTATTGATGAGCGGTAGCTCGTTGTCCCAATTCACGGTCGAGGTGGTAAAGCGCTCCTTTATGATCGCCTGCCAGGCGGAATTTATCAAGGATGCTTGAGAACAAGCTTTCTTCTTCAATTTGTTCCTGAACGTACCATTGCAGGAAGTTGGCGGTGGCATGATCCTTTTCCTTGTAAGCCAGGTCAACCAGCTTATCGATCTCTTTACTCACAAATTGTTCATGTTTCATAACCTCTTCAAAAAGATCGCCCAATGACTTAAACTTGGCATCGGGTTCTTCAACTTTTTGCAGTTGGGCATGACCACCACGGTCGTTTAGATAGTAAACAAATTTGAGCATATGCTGACGCTCTTCATCCGAATGGGTATAAAGGAACTTGGCTGCACCCTCATAGCCTTCAGCCTCACACCATGAGGCCATGGCCATATAGATCCTTGAGGATTGCTCTTCTACTTTTATTTGCTCATTAATTGCCTTTTCCAAATCTTTAGATATCATAATTCCTTTTTTTTTGTTGAACATCTTTTTATAAAATTATTAACAACTCATAACAAATGATTGTTTTCCCAATGGGTTATTGTTTTAGTGCCTGAGCACCTGTGGTGATCTCAATGATCTCGCGGGTAATGGTAGCCTGCCTAACCTTGTTGTACGTCAGGCGGAGGTCCTTTAACAATTCATCGGCATTATCGGTGGCTTTTTGCATGGCGGCAGTGCGGGCAGCATGCTCGGCCGCAAACGAATTAAGCAACAGGCGATAAAAATGGATTTTTAACGAACGTGGAACCAAATCACTGATTATTTTTTCTTTATCGGGTTCGAAAATGTAATCTGTTTCCTGGAATTCGTTATCGTTTTCATCACCGGCTAAGGGTTCGAGCGGCAGGAAACGGTTGCGGTAGACCACCTGTGTGGCTGCACTTTTAAAATAATTGTAATAGAGTTCAATGCGATCATAGGTGCCGTCAACGAACCATTGCATGAGCTTTTCGGCAATAGGCGCGGCATTTTCAAAGGTGAGGTGTTCGAAAATTTCATCGTGGCTATCGATAACCTGATACCGGTGCTTTTTAAAATGTTCCGTAGCCTTTTTACCGATGGTAAGCAGATGCAGATTATCCTGCTGTAACTGCGATGCATATTCTTCCGAAATATGACTGACCACTTTTTTGATCACATTGGCATTGAAGGCGCCACACAGGCCTTTGTTGGAAGTGATGGGAACCAGCAACACCTTTTCGGGCTCACGCTGTTCCAGGTATTTTTTCTCTTCGGTATATTGAATATTGCCTTTCAGGTTCTCGAGCAGCTCCTGAAGTTTCGAGGCATAGGGGCGCATTTTGATAATGGCATTTTGCGCTTTCTTCAACTTAGCGGCCGCCACCATCTTCATGGCGCTGGTGATTTGCTGTGTTGATTTTACCGAAGCGATACGTGTTCTTACTTCCTTAAGACTTGCCATGGCACGCTTAGTTTATTGTTTCTTTTTCTGCTTGTATTTTTCAGTCAATTCCCCGGCCACCTTTTCAAGGGTTGATGTAACCTCATCGGTAAGCTTTCCTTGCTTTAACACCCCAAGGACATCCTCTTTATGATTGGCTTCGAGGTAATTGAGGAAATCTTCCTCAAATTCCTGCACTTTTTTAATGGGGACATTTCTCAGCAGGCCTTTGGTACCGCAGTATATAATGGCAATCTGCTGCTCGATGGGCATGGGGGAATACTGATTTTGCTTGAGGATTTCCACATTCCGGGCGCCTTTGTCGAGAATGGCCATGGTGGAGGCATCGAGGTCGGAGCCGAATTTGGCGAATGCTTCCAGCTCGCGGTATTGTGCCTGGTCGAGTTTGAGGGTGCCGGATACTTTTTTCATTGCTTTAATTTGTGCATTACCACCCACACGCGATACGGATATACCCACGTTAATGGCAGGTCGAATACCGGCATGGAATAAATCGGATTCCAGGAAGATCTGCCCGTCGGTAATGGAGATCACGTTGGTGGGGATGTATGCCGAAACGTCGCCGGCCTGAGTTTCGATAATGGGCAATGCTGTTAGCGAGCCACCGCCTTTCACTTTATCCTTGATGGAAGGAGGGAGGTCGTTCATCTGCTGGGCCACATTTTCCGATTCGATGATCTTGGCCGAGCGTTCGAGCAGGCGGGAGTGGAGGTAAAACACATCACCCGGATAAGCCTCACGTCCCGGCGGGCGGCGCAATAGCAGCGAAACTTCGCGATAGGCCACAGCCTGCTTGGAGAGGTCATCGTAAATAACCAGCGCAGGCCGTCCGGTATCGCGGAAATATTCACCAATGGCTGCTCCGGCAAAGGGTGCATAAAACTGCATGGCAGCCGGATCGGAGGCGGTAGCCGAAACAATTACCGTATACGGCATGGCGCCATTTTTTTCGAGCGTTTTCTGGATACCGGCCACCGTGGAACCTTTTTGTCCTACAGCTACATAAATGCAATATACCGGCTCTCCCTTTTCAAAATTTTCGCGTTGGTTGATGATGGTATCGATTGCAATGGCTGTTTTACCGGTTTGGCGGTCGCCGATGATCAGCTCGCGTTGTCCGCGGCCTATGGGTATCATGGCGTCGATGGGTTTGAGGCCGGTTTGCAGCGGTTCATTTACAGGTTGCCGGTATATTACGCCCGGGGCTTTGCGTTCAATAGGCATCTCATAGCCTTCTCCGCCAATGGGGCCTTTACCATCAACAGGCTCACCAATGGTGTTAATAACCCGGCCCAGCATTTTTTCGCTAACATTCACCGAAACAATGCGTTTGGTGCGCTTTACGGTATCACCTTCACTTATCTTGTTCGATTCTCCAAGCAGTACAATACCCACATTATCTTCTTCCAGGTTGAGGGCAATGCCTTTAATGCCGGCATCTTCAAAGTCGACCAGCTCGCCGGCCTGCACATTGGTCAGTCCATAAGCACGGGCAATACCGTCGCCTACCTGTAAAACGGTGCCTACCTCTTCAAGCTGGGTGGATGAATCATATCCCGATAATTCCTTGCGTAATATGGCCGATACTTCCGAAGGTTTAATCTCTGCCATGATCTTTATTTTTAGTATTTAGTGTTAAATGTTAATGCTTAATTGTTTTTCAAGCGTTTTAAGCTTATTGGCAATGCTGGCATCATACTGCTTATGATCCATCTTGAGCACAAATCCCCCGATCAGGTCTTTGTTAACGGTTTCAACCAGCTCAATGTCATAATTGATTTGTTTTTTGATGGTATCTTTTAGCATATCGCGTGTTTTGGTATCCAGCTCTACTGCCGATTGAAGCTGCACGGTTTTTATGCCTTCATGTTCCTTATACATGGCGGTATAGGCGCTGGCTACTTCCATGATGTGATCGCCCCGTCCTTGCCTCAATAAAATATGGATGAAAAGGATCGATATGCGGTGTAAATGATCCCCGAAGATCTTATCGATGATGCTTTTCTTTTTATCTTCCCTGATGACCGGGTTAACTATAAGCCGCATGAACTCGACACTCGACTTACAGACATCATACACCAATTGCATGTCGTGATTTGCACGGTCGAGCAACTTCATCTCACCGGCAGTGGTGAACAAAGCCTTAGCATAACGCGATGTGATCTTTTTACTCAGCATTCCCGATTAATTAATTTTTATTTTTTCAACCAGTTCTTCAATATGCTTTTTCTGGTTCTCCGGCGATTGCAGCTCTTTTATGAGGATCTTCTCGGCTATTTCGATGGAAATGGAAGCGATTTGCTTTTTTAGTTCGCTCATAGCCGCCTGCCGTTCATTTTTTATTTGTTCACGGGCAGTTTCCAGGATGCGATTGGCTTCTTCATTAGCCTTATTGCGTGAGTCCTCGATGATCTTATCGCTGGTTTCGCGGGCGTTTTTCAGGATCTTGTCCTGTTCTTCACGCGCTTGTTCCAACAGTTTCTCATTGTTGGCTTTAAGTTCTTTCATTTCTTCGCGGGCCTTGTCGGCCGAAAGAAGCGCTTCGTCGATGGAACGTTCTCTTTCCCTGAGCGAATTTAAAATAGGCCGCCAGGCATATTTCCCCAAAATAATGAGTACAATACCGAAAGAAACGATCATCCAAAAAATTAGTCCAAATCCGGGATTTACTAATTCCATAAATGTTGCTTTTTGTGTTGAACAAAAGAACCTGTCACGGCAACCAACCGTTGCCGTGCAGGCTCGATGACGTTTAGACGAATACGATGAGCAAACACACAACGATGGCGAAGAATGCCACACCCTCGATGAGCGCTGCCGACACGATCATATTCGACCGAATGTCGTCCGAAGCTTCCGGTTGGCGTGCAATTGATTCAACGGCGCTTCTGCCGATGTTTCCAATGCCAATAGCGGCAGCAATTGCAGCAATACCGGCGCCAATGCCTGCTCCCAGTTTCGCAAAGGGTACCAGGCTGGCGGCTGCTTGTAACAAAATTGCTAATGTAGTCATAGTGAACTATATTTAAATAAAACAACAATTAATGACCTTCTGCCGTAGCCATGCCTATGTAAAGTGCTGAAAGCAAGGCAAACACATAGGCCTGAATAAAGGCTACCAGTAATTCAATTAAGGTAACAAAAATGGCGAATGCCACCGAGACTATCGAAGCCCCAAAACCATAAGCAGGTTCCATATTGCTGAATATGAAAATGATGCTCATGAACCCCAATACAACAATATGTCCGGCCGTAATGTTGGCATACAAACGAACCATCAGTACAAAGGGCTTGGTGAAAATCCCCACCGTCTCGATAATGGGCATAAGCGGCACAGGAATTTTGAGCCACCATGGAACACTGGGGGTGTTAAAAATATCTTTCCAATAATGTTTGTTTCCGCTGAATAAGGTTGTAAACAGGGTGAATAATGCCAAAACACCTGTTACTGCAATGTTTCCGGTCACATTGGCGCCGCCGGGAAAAATAGGGATCAGGCCCAGCAAGTTATTGAAGAAAATGAAAAAGAACAGCGACAGGATGAACGGCATGAATTTTTGATGCTTATGTTCCCCAATGGCTGGTTTGGCCACTTCATCGCGCATGAAAACGATAAGTGGTTCAAGGAGCGACTGTAATCCCTTGGGTGCCCGGTAAGGATCGCGCTTGTAGCGTTTGGCAATGGAACCGAAAACAAGGAGCAAAAGGATTATGCTGATCCAGATGGCCAACACATTTTTGGTGATCGAAAGATCGAGCGGTTTCTCCAGGGTGCCGTTGGGTTTTTCATAAACGATCTTTCCTTTTAAGGGGCCTTCCTGGTCATAAATACGATAGCCCTTGTAAGAAGAATGCCCATGGTGGAATTTGCTTGACCAGAAGAACTGGAATTCGCCATTATGATAAAGAATAACAGGAAGGGGTAAGGTAATATGGGTTTCACCAATAGTGGCAATGTGCCATTCGTGTGAGTCGATAATGTGGTCGATGATCATTTCACCGGGATCGAATCCTTCTTCTTTATGCTCGGAGGATTGACCGGACTGATGCTTTTTGTCTGATTGATTATGCTGACCGGAACCCAGGGTTGTTCCAAAAGTAAAAACCAAAAGTAAAATGAAAACTATCTGCCTGTGCACCTGTCCTCCTTTTATCATTTAGTTGATTTTAATTAATCCAAATCAAGCGCAAATTTAACTGATTCACTTTAGCTTTCATAAAAGGTCACCTTATTTAACATATTTTTATATCATCAATCACAAATAAATATGTTCGCGACTCGAATACTATGTGAACCCTATAACATCCATTATGTTTAATCAGGTGTTTTAAAAAAATTGTTTTCCGTTTCCTTTAATTCAGTCACGGGGCTTCAATTATTCTCATCTGTGAAAAAAACCTTATTTTTATTCTTTATAAAGCAAGGATATGATAGAGGAGAAAACTTATCGCAAGTATCTTGAGGCGCTAATAAAAGGGGATAAAGCCACCTGTTCAGTAATCATTAAGGAAAAGCTTGATGCCAATATTAACATAAAGGAGCTTTACACCGGCCTTTTCCAAAGGTCATTATATAAAATTGGTGAATTATGGGAAAGTAACCGCATATCGGTAGCCACCGAGCATTTGGCCACCAGCATCACCGAAAGTTTAATGCACATGACCTATCCCATTATATTCGAATCGGAGCATATTGGTAAAAAGGCGGTTATTTCTTGTGTAGCCTCTGAATTTCATCAAATCGGAGGGAAAATGGTGGCCGATATCTTTGAACTGCATGGATGGGACGGGTATTTCATAGGTGCTAATACGCCGGAATATGAACTGTACCGGATGATCCATGATAAAAAGCCTGATGTGCTGGCACTTTCATTGAGCCTCTATTTCAATTTACCAAAGCTGCTGCACTTGCTCGAACAAATAAATGAATGGTTCCCCGGACTGGATATTATAGTTGGCGGACAGGCCTTTAGATGGGGTGGAAGGGAAGAAGTGGAAAAATATGAAAAGGTAAATTACCTTAGCAGTTTAGATGAACTGGAAGAGTTTATTGCGAATAACACAAAACCATAGTAAAGCCAATGAAAGACCAGATCAAGTTAAAATATTTGAATGACCATGCATCTTTGATGAACATTGAGTGTGACCGGGATGGTATTATTAAAGAGATGAATGCCTATGCCAGAAAAATTGCCGGCGATATGACCGGAAAGCCGTTTGGGAATATCGTGCTGGATTTCACCAATACTTTTAACTTTGAAGAAGTCGTTAAAAACGGCGAACAATCGAGATTGTTAAATGTGGCCACCCAAAATAATACACCCCAGACTTTTTATTTTAGATTTTTTAGTACCGAAGATACCATAATGGCCCTGGGCGAACTGAATCACGCGGAGCTTTCCGATCTGGAAACCAAACTCGTAAGGCTAAACAATGAATTAAACAATACAAGCCGGCAGCTTCAGAAAACGAATTCGGAGCTCAAGCGGCTTAATGAATTAAAGAACAAGTTCCTGGGTATAGCAGCTCATGACTTGCGCAATCCCATAGGACTGGTTATTTCCTATGCCGATTTTTTACTGGAAGAGGCCTATGATAAACTCACGGATGATGAGCGGCTTATGCTTGAGCGCATTCAATCTTCTGCCGAATTTATGATCAACCTGATCAATGACCTGCTGGATGTTAGCCGCATTGAATCGGGCAAACTGGAACTGAACCTTCAAGCCGTTGACCTGGTCGACCTGATCAAAAATAATGTGGAATTGAACCAAGTGCTGGCCGAAAAAAAGAGTATTACCATCAGTTTTGAGCACTTAGAGAAAATACCCCCCGTTAAGGTTGATGCCCGAAAAATTGAACAGGTCTTAAATAACCTCATATCCAATGCGGTAAAATTTTCCCATCCCGGTTCCAGTGTCAAATTGGATATTTTTCGCGACAGTAAGCATGTAAATGTTTCGGTAACTGACTATGGGCAGGGGATACCCAAGGAAGAACGACCCAAGCTGTTTAAAACATTTTCACGCACTTCGGTACAGGCAACGGGCGGAGAGCGATCAACCGGCCTGGGATTGGTAATTGCCCGCAATATTATTATGGGTCATGGGGGCGACATTTGGGTGGAGAGCGAAGTGGGAAAAGGCTCTACCTTCTATTTTTCAATACCGTTAAAAAAGTAACATCATGAATAAACAGGAATTGATCGCATCAGCATCGGAAATAAATCAACCTTCGGCCGGGGTAGTGAAAGAATTTCACGACAAAAAGGAAGAAATACTGGGGCGAATTAACCAGAAAATGCTTGCCCGCAAAGACTTGACGAAATTAGTGGGAGAAGAGAACCTTCAAATGATGAAAGATAACCATCAGAACCATTTGCGGTTTATGGAATCGATCTTTACAAAATATAATCCTACCGTCCTGGTCGAAACTGTGCTATGGGTATTTCACACTTACCGCTCTCATGGTTTTAACCTTACGTACTGGCCTGCCTTCCTAAATACGGTGATCAATGTTATGAAAGAGGAGCTTTCCGAGAAAGCGTTTAATGAGATCTACCCCATTTATAACTGGATACTGATCAACCAGCCTGCCTTTATTGAGTTGACAAAGCCGCAGTAGGGAGCCCAGCTAAACGGCTATTATGAGATTATTTTAGTCATCCGATGGATTCTTAACAAATATCCAAGTTCACTTTTTCCAAAGCAATATTCTATTTCTTAGGAAGGTATATCATTTTCATAACATCTTTTATATAAGTTAATTGTAAAACCTTGTCATTGGTAGAAGCCGATGTTAGGAAGCGATTTAGAGGTCTCCATCTGAATGCAATGCAAATAGATGAGGATTATGTGCTACCGGTAGGTTAATTTCCTCAACCTCTCTATTGCAAGTTTATTTCAACGCTCTCTTGATGTTTGTGTTGATGTATGATTTTGGATGATTAATTGCAATCCGATGGAGATTTCCTGTCCGCCGGCAGGCGGGCTCCCTCAACAACCTCGCTATCGCTCGGTTGTTACAGTCGAAATTACAAGGGTTTGTGGTAGTGAGGGGGCGGTAGGGGCGGAAAAAAGCTTCGCTTTTTTCCCCCC
>JAIPAP010000126.1 GCA_021740045.1 Bacteroidales bacterium | reverse complement strand
GGCATTGCCGAGGAAGGTCCCTTTTAAGGTAAAATTCCCCGATCCGTTATTACGCCAGATTTCCATGCCATTGCCAAAGCTTGAACTTTGTGGACCGGTGATGAAATCCCAGTCTCCGTCGTTTTCGATATCGATAACTTCAACGCCAAACCTCCAGCTGTCGTCTCCATAAGTGTCGGGTGTGGTATTGAAGGTGCCGTCGCCGTTGTTGAAATAAACCTCGATCACATCGTAGGCATGAATCGCCACTACATCTTTCCATCCATCGCCATCAAAATCGGCCAGGGAAACGCAAAAGGTTTCACTATCCATTCCAATGTCTTCCTGCGATAAATTGAAATTGACACAATTGGTTTGGGCGTTTACGGCTATTGCACCCAATAGCAGCCCAAGTAATCCTAAGCTTAACGTAATGTTTCTCATAGTCCTTGTTTTTTTGATAGGGTTATAATACATCGGTCATTGCGAAACATATATGTGACATTGACCCGTTTATCTTCACTATGCTCAAAGGTAAGATTATTTTCTGCACCATGAAAATTTGGGCATTCTAATAGCCAAATTATATAAAATTCAGCTAATACAATGGCCGAGTTTAACATAATTGGTGATTTTCAACCCTGGTTAAAACCCAATGTACAAAGTCAACAAAACCGGCAGCGGCATGGATTGTGAATAGATCAAGCGGTTATAGGGCATGTTGAGCAGGTTGTTGTATTTTACATTGTAGGTATTGAAAACATTCAGCACCGACAGGCCGAATTGGCAATAGACCTTGTTGATCATATTTTTCCCTTCTTACATCCTTTATGCTTTAATATGGAATAGAATTCACTTGATATTTTACATGAATTTTCAGTTAATGGAATGACTAAATTTTCTCTTGAAAAATCTTCAAAAATCTCTAATTGTTTGAAGCCGTTTTTGGCTGGTAGTCCACTGCTTATTTCGTAATATGTTATTATGCTGACTGTAACATTGCAACATTTGTTTCTTGATTCTTTGGTTTTAACTGAATAACGCTTTTTTACCATGTTTCTTTTACCATTAAATCATCTTCTCAATCGCCTCTGCCCAATGATCGGAATCGTTAAGGCTTTTGACCAGGGTAAGTTGTTTGCCGCCGTTCTCAAGAAAAAGCTCTTTGTATTCATATTCCAGCTCCACGATGGTTTCCAGGCAATCGGCAACAAAGGAGGGTGCGGTAATCAATACCTTTTTGGCTCCTTTTTTAGCAAGGTCCGTAATCAGTTCGTCAGTGAAGGGTGAAAGCCAGTTTTTGGAAAGCCTCGACTGAAAGCCTACCGAATACTTGCTTTTGGGTAAATCCAGTTTTTGCGCCAACAAACGGGTGGTTTCATAGCAAGTGGCTTTATAGCATAAAGTGCCGTCAGCCGGCATTTCCTGATCGCACTCACAGCTCTCCCCATCCTTTTGCGGGTGGATTTTATTGATTTGCCGGTAAGGTAAACCATGATAGGAAAAAACCACATGATCATATTGACCTGGTTCGTAGGCCGATATGTTTTTGGCAAAAGCATGAATAAAGTCCGGGTGGTTGTGGAACTGATTTATCATTTTAACCGAAGGAATGGCTTCCCATGATTTCATCTCCCTAAGAACCTTCTCCACAATTGAACCGCTGGTGGAGGAGGCATATTGGGGAAATAAGGGGAAAAAGATGACTTCTTCAAATTGCTCTTTTTTTATGCGGTTCAATACACCGGTTAAAGAGGGCTTGCCATAACGCATGGCTCCGAATACTTCGTATTGACCATCCAATCGCAGTTGCATCTTGGCTGCAAGATTATTCAAATAGATGAGCAAGGGCGAGCCATCTTCGGTCCAAAGCCTTTCGTAGAGCTTGGTGGAATTGCCTACCCTAAAAGGTATGATGATAAGGTTGACCAAAAGTTTTTGCGCCAGCCAGGGTATATCGATCACCCGCCTGTCATTTAGAAATTCGGTTAAGTACCTGCGCACCTCTTTTTTACGGGGTTTATCCGGTGTGCCCAGGTTAATCAATACCAATGCTTTCTTTTTATTCATGTTCGTCTTCCTTAATCAAGTAGCCAGTTTGCAAATTTAGTGATTATCGGTTTTTATCCAGTCGATCCCTTTTTTGAGCATTTGTTGGGTTTTGTCTTCCAATGAATCTTTCTGTACCTTGAATTGATATTCCCAGCGCACCTCAGGGGGCAGACTGATCAAAATCGATTCGGTATTGCCACCGCTTTCCAGCCCGAATTTGGTTCCCCGGTCATAAACCAGGTTGAATTCCACATACCTGCCCCATCTGATCTTTTGCCATTTAACATGATCATTGGTATAGGATTTCTGGTGATTGAAGTTAATAATCTCATGGTATAGTTGTGGATAAAGTGAGGCCAAATCAGAGGTGAATTCCATCCACCGGTGAAAATCAAAGCCAGCGGTGGGCTGTTGCCGGTCGAAAAATATCCCGCCTATACCTCGTGTTTCATGCATAAATTCCCCTTCCAACTAAAAGTTGTTCACAGTTTACATACGCAACCTCAGAGCCGGCTTAAAAAACAACCACTAATCCGATAATGTTTATATGCATTTTTGATTGCTGAGCTGATGAGACGGACCAGGATTGAGTTTGTGGTAGTTGAATCCGAAAGCGGTATTCTCCACTAATCTTATCTGTGTTCATCTGAGTAATCTGTGGTGGGTTATTCACCACAGATGGCCACAGATTATCACAGATTGGTATTGCGGTAATGAATTTATGGAAGGGATGATAACCAATTACAAGCGGCTCAGGTGACCTATTGTTCCGATAATACACCGACCGGACTGCTGCTGTGTGTCTCCATCATTATCTTGCTCTTAACAAAATCCTTTAATTTCTAACTCCTAATTATTCAGTATTATTTATTGACGTATGAAGAGAAGAAGCTATTTTTTTTGCTTTATTTAAAACATCATCTTTGCTCCCGCTCATTAGCTCAATATTTTTATCTGGCATATACAGATAGAGTTTGTAAGTATCATTAGTTTCTGTTCTGCTAATCGAAAGCACACTCATTGTTTGCGTTTCCCTTGCTTTTACGATCTGAAGATTGGTCAATTGCTTTATGTTCTCCCATTTTCCTTTTTTGATCAAGAAAAGTCCGTTATATTTCTTGAGCATTTTTTTGTCGATATCTATGATGATACCTGATTTAAAAAAGATAAGAAATACTGATACTAATAAAAATAATATCCCTTTCCAGTCGTCAACAATTATTCTCCAGGCACCAACAGCTAACAACATATAGCCAAGGGTGATGAAGTTCAAAGGAAGCCTGCCTGTTTTAAATTCTAATTTCATATTATATTTATTTGATGTTTAATGAACTAAGGTTTTTCAAAACACATCATCAATTAAGTTCTTAAAAGTACAAGATTTTTTATTCACGCAAAGAAACGGCCTTATCTTGGTAGTAATAAGAAACCAACTATTTTTGTTTCTTCGCTACACTATAAAACTGAAATAATGGGTGTTTCAAAGAAGCTTAGAGCAATAAGAAAAATCTTAAAAGCTGCATTCATCGCCTTAGGGGCCATCTCAAACTGGAAATCACCATCATCCGTGAGATGATTGCGCTAGGGTATTATAGGTTGAAGGGCTGGGCCTGAGGCGGTATAGATTGTTTCAAAAGTTGGCAATTTACTGCTATCAGGCTAAAAACTTATTTTACCGCAGAGAATTGCAAAGAATCCGCAAAGTACCGCAAAGCCGCTAACTTTGAAGGTCAGGGGACCCATCAATTCAAAATTCTTAATTCTGAACACCCTCCTGCCAAAGGATTTCCCATCTGTACCGGAACTTGTCCCTCATCTCTCCTCTCTAAGTATCTTAGTCTCTTAGTCACTCAGTCTCTGAATCTCTGAGTCTCTGATTCTCAGATTATCTAAGCTCACACACACTCCACCTTCTATTTTCCACCTTCTATCTTCTTAAAACAACTGCGCTTCAGGATCTTTTTCAACCTCAAAGGTCACCATTTCAAGTATTTTATCGTATTTTTCAATAATATCGCTTTGATCGCGCCCACCGATGAAGATGTTGGCCAGTTCATAGCTGTAGCTGTCTTGTCCGGTGAGCTCTTCCAGTTTTTGCCCGGGTTTTACCCGAGGTTTTATGATGGTTCCCGGAAAGGCACCCGCAACAGTTTTCAATTGTTCCTCACTGGGGGTGAGCTTTACAGTGCCGGGTTCATAAGTCCGCAGCATAAAGTTACCGGCCCGGCTGAATTTACCTTTGCGTTCCATGTTAAGTGGTTTACGTCCCAGGGCTAAGTCGAGCATGATCTGTAGATGGGAGTACCCGTGAACCTTTTCAAATATGTCAGTATGGGCTTGCGAAATGCGTGGGTTGATCTCCAGCAGGAAAGCCTCATCGAATGTTTGGTTATAAAAGAATTCGATATTAAAAGCTGAATTATCCAATCCGATCTGCTTAATGGCATCACGCCCCACATCAATCATTCGGTGTTGAACTTCCAGGGGCAGGAGGGAAGGATATTCGTAACGGGCAAAGGAGGAACGGTCGCCTTCGCGAACCGAATCCACCACACCGTAAACCACCACCCGGCCGTTGAATACATATCCTTCTATGGTACACTGGCTGCCGGTAATAGGGCTCTCTGCAATAGCACTGGCATTCATTGTGCTAATCTCATCGGGCATACCGTAATATTTCATAAGGTGATTAAAGGGCTCTTCCAGGTAACCGATATTTTCACGCATTTGTGCCATGGCTTCCTGGAACTGCCGTTCATCATTGATCTTAAAAGCCAGAAATGAGCGGAATGATTTGATGGGTTTGATCCAGAAAGGGGCCAGCAGGGCGATCTTTTCATATACATCGTCCTCAAAAGGATCGAAGGCCTGGAATTGGGGGATGTTTCCCGGGATGACCTTTTGCTGCTCCAGGCGGCTCCAGTATTTGTTTTCACATTTTAAAATGCTTTCCAGGCTGGGGCCGGGGACGTTAAACTTTTCAGCTAAAATCGGTACCAGGTCGGTGGCCGGAAAATCATAATAGGCTGTAATGCCGTCAACAGTCTTACCCACTTTTTCTATGTTTTTAACTGCCTTATCAATCAGTTCGGGGATATTGAATTCTTCAACGCCACGGATATCGGTAATATCCAAAGCAGGGTAAAAATTACATTCATTTCCTTTCGGAAGCCGTTTGAGTTTTTCGAGGTTAAAGGCATCTAGGCCTACAATAAATACATTCTTTTTCATGGTGTGTAGAATTTTAGGTTATGAAGTAAAAAGTTGTTATTGCGTAAGAAAAGCTCTTTAGACTGTTCTTCAATGTTCTATATTTAAACAAAATATCTGGGGATGAGTTCATTCCAGGTTTTGCTAAAGATCCGGGAATCGCCTTCATAAGCGTCCAATGTGGCGCTTAATCTGAAATGGGTGCGGGTGGATGTAAGCACCGTGCGGGTATGAATTTCAGTATTCCAGTCTCCACGCTTAAAACTTCGACAGGCCTTTACCTCTCCCCGTACCGTATCATAGTTGTTATTGGTAAATGAGTACTTCTCATCCACTGTACGGTAAAATTCCCAGTTATAATCTTCTATCCTGATCTTGTGATCATTATTGATCACTTCCAGGGTGTTTTCATTGGTTGCCAGGTTATTGATCACCTTCCATTCCCGTTCCTGCGGGATCAGCAGGGTGGTTTCTATGGGTTGGGCTTCCTCGGGAGGACCAAAAGCCGGCAATTGCTCATCACTATCTTTGGGATTTCTTACCGGAAGTGATACCGAACTTTTCCCCGAAAGGATGGTCAAATTAGCCGGCTCGGGCGAAGGCCATACCAGGGGCCAGTAGGATGTTGAGATGGCCACTCTTA
Organism: Bacteroidales bacterium; assembly: GCA_021740045.1. Lineage (GTDB taxonomy): Bacteria > Bacteroidota > Bacteroidia > Bacteroidales > JAIPAP01 > JAIPAP01. Next base: position 5,250 of record JAIPAP010000126.1, on the reverse strand, counting down.
TCCGGTTTCCGGCAGGGAAACTTTGAGCAATATGATTGAGCGGCACGCTTATATCGTAGGTTGTGTTTACATCAAGTTCCTCCAAATCGCTATGATTATTTCGGTGGGTCAGGTTTAATACACCATATGTTACACGTGTGATCTTGCCATCCGGGGCGATATCCGATAAACGCACAGCTACCATAGCCACAGGTTTATTGGATCGCAGTTTAAGTTTCACCACCGGCTCTCCAAGTATTTCAAGCGGTTCTTCCAAAACAGGGCTGTCGAATACCAATGCGCCGCCGTCTTCCTCCCGCTGATCATTGGGGAGATCGGTATTGGCGCTGTAGGAATACCATTTTCCGGCAAACAGCCCTACGGTAAGCGGACTTTGGATTTCAAGTTCTTCAGGCTCCTCAGCTTTTCCTTCAAAATTGATCTCCCCGGTATTTAAGGGAAAAGTTTGATAATCAATACCGGGTGCCGGCCATTCTTTTTCGCCTACCCAGCGCCCGGGTTGTTTAACGCTAAGGGGTGATTTGTTATCCTGCATCCAAACCCTCAGCATGGGTTCATCCATAATCCCGGTTTCCTTTTCTTTCAACCAATGATCCCACCAGCGAACGGCCTCCTGCAAAAAGCCAATAGCCGGTCCGGGCTTGCCCATTTGCGGATATTTATGACCCCAGGCGCCGATCAGGCCTTTCCGGGGAACTTTCAGGTTTTTCATTAACCGGAAAACAGTATTCGAATAACCGTCGGCCCAACCGCTTACGGCATAAACGGGGCATTGAATTCCCTCGTAATTACGGTAAACCGAAGCATGTTGCCAAAATTCATCGTCAGCTTGATGTTCCAGCCAGTTCTTGACCCATAGCCCGCTTCCTTCCAAGCGTTCCAGCCACATTTCCTTCCATTTTTCACCAACCAGTTGTGGGTCGGGTGGACAGGTATTATAAGCAAACATGGTGGAGGCCCATGAGAGATTATCGGTCAACAAACAGCCCCCCATATAATGGACGTCATCAGTATAACGGTGATCGGAGGAACATACACTAATGACTGCTTTGAGTTCCTTGGGATGTAACTCGGCAATTTGCAAGCCGTTAAAGCCGCCCCAAGACAAACCGATCATTCCAACGGAGCCGGTACACCACGCTTGTGAAGCAATCCATCGCAAAACTTCCAGACCGTCATCCAATTCCTGTTGAAGATATTCGTCCCTTAATATGCCTTCGGAATCACCGCTTCCGCGGAGATCGATACGAATAGCAGCATATCCATGCTGTGCAAAAAAACGGTGCATGGTCGAATCGCGCACAGCTGTGAAATCACGCTTGCGGTAAGGAATATATTCCAAAATAGCCGGAACAGGTTGTAGTTCGGCATTTTCAGGCATCCATATGCGGGCTGCCAAACGGCAACCATCCGACAGGGTGATCCAGGTGTTTTCTATTTCCTGGATGGGGGTTATAGGGTTCATGTTTTCAATATGTTATATAGGCTGAATTTGGCTTTCAAAAGTAGATACAAATTGAATTAGTTGTGACGAAAGAGATGAAAAAAAGATTGAAATAGTTGAAAATAAAAAGGCACCCATTCCCTAAGGAGCAAGGGTGCCTGAATAATAACACATGGATGTTGCTTTACTTTTCCAGTTTCAGATCGGCTGGGATTGACATGTGGCTTTGAACGATGTACCATTTGCCGTTGCGCTTTTCAAGAACGCCAGTAAACCGATTGCCCTCGAAACTGTTGGGGGTGCCATCGTAAATAAAATTGTAGTTGATAATCTCCGAAAACCAGCCGGTTTTACCCGTTTTACTTACCTTAATAATTTGATCCTTTACTGAAATGTAAGTGTCATCAAAATTGGCAAACTGGTTTTCCAGGGCTTTTTCAATAGAATCCCATCCAATGTGTTTTTCGTCGCTTTCGGTACCGAAAACAACAATGTCATCATCGGGGGCCCATACTTTTTTAACCAAGTCCATACGTTCTTCTTCAATAGCGATTACATAATTTTTTAAAACATCGGCAATGGCTTCGCGCTCATCACAAGCCGATGTCTTCTCGCTTTTGGTTTCTTGCTTCTGCTGCTCGCATGCAGAAAACATTATCGTTATCAATAATACAAATGGAATAAGTTTTCTCATAGTTCCTCCTTTTTATAGGGCTAAAGTCGCCTGTTTATTTTTCCATTTAAAAATAAACAATACCCCGGAGAATTCCAAGTTAAAATTCCAAATCGCTCCAAATGCTATGTTGTAGCTTACTATAGTTCCACCACAATCCGTCCGTAAGTTTCTCCTTTTAGTATTGGTTCGATATAACCGCTTACTTCTTGCAGTGAAACAACGGTATGCATATGCTTGAGCTGCCCGGGTTTCCATTTATCGGCCAGGTTATTCCAGATGGCCTTACGGCGCTCCATGGGGTAATGGGCTGAATCGACACCGATGAGGTTAATGCCATTTAATATAAATGGAAATACGGTAGCGGTAAAGGCCGGGGAATCAACAATGCCTATAGAAGTTATGTTACCTTCTTTATGGCAAGCTTTATGGGCCGTTACCAGGGTATTACCGCCAACATTGTCGATAGCGCCTGCCCAACGAGGCTTTAGAAGCGCCTTTGGAGAATCGTCGTTGACATAAGCCCGGTCGACAATTTCGCTGGCTCCAAGGCTTTTTAGGTAATCGGCCTTAGCTTGCTTGCCGGTGGAGGCTATTACGTTGTATCCGGCTTTGGAGAGGATGGCTGTTGCCATGCTCCCGACGCCGCCGCTAGCTCCGGTTACCAGTATTTGCCCGTTTTCAGGCTTTTGACCGAACGCTTCCATTTTGTATAGTGCCTGCGCCGCTGTAAAACCAGCCGTCCCAATGATCATGCTTTCCTTTAAGCTAAGATTCGCCGGTTTGGGGACGATCCATTCGGCCGGCACCCGCACGTTTTCAGCCAATCCGCCGGAAGTGTTCATGCCCAGGTCATAGCCGGTAACAATTACTTCATCGCCGGCTTTGAACTTTCCTGACTTATCTTCCCTGACCACACCGGCTGCATCGATGCCGGGAGTGTGCGGAAATTTCCGGGTAACCCCTTTATTACCGGTAGCCGATAAGGCATCTTTATAATTCAGGGAGGAATATTTAACATCGATCAAGACTTCGTGATTGGGTAAGTTATTGATGTTGCGGGTTGTGACCTCCCGTGAAAATGTGCCGTCCGGGTTTTCCGTTACGTATAGGGCTTTGAATGACTTCTCGCTCATAAGATCGATTATTTTTAAGGTTCTGAGCCGCGCGAATTACAAATCCGCGTCAGCAAGTATGATTTGCATATTACTTTAGCATAATTGCTCTTTATGCAAGAAAAACGGTTTTGAATAGTGATATGTTTGCAGGAAATGTAAATGGAATTAAGAAATGCTAGAATCCTGAGCGTTCCATGTCGCGTTTCATATCTTTTTGCTTGATGGATTCGCGCTTGTCGTGTAGTTTTTTTCCTTTGGCGATGGCTATTTCCAGTTTGGCCAGCCCTTTTTCATTGATAAATAGTAAGGTAGGCACAATAGTGAAGCCCTTTTCCTTGGTCTTGGTCTCTATTTTCTTTAGCTCGCCTTTATTGAGTAACAGCTTACGGTCACGCTTGGGTTCGTGGTTGTTATAGGTGCCATGGCTGTATTCGGCAATATGCATCTGCTTCACAAAAAGCTCACCTTCGCGCATCACGCAATAAGCGTCCGAAAGGTTGGCCTTGCCCTGCCGGATGGATTTGATCTCGGTACCCTGCAACTGCATCCCCGCCACAAACTTCTCCACCAGGGAATATTCAAATGAAGCCTTCTTATTTTTGACCTTGATCGCTTGCTGAGCCATGTGCTTATTTTTAATGCAAAGGTAAGAAAATGGCGCTAATTGCCTCTGTTTATAGTTGTTGAATTGTAAAGGAGTAATCAATTGTCATGTTTGCTGGCAAAGCGCAAAACTCATAGCGCAGAGCGCAATGTGCAAAGAGGATAGTATACAATACTTATAAACCGGAATGCTTTAATAAGGGGGTTGCTGTTCTCATAAAAAACACATTTCGTGCGAATAACAAGATCTAATGATTATATCCCGGTACATTTTTGCCCAAGATGAAATCTCTTGTGCCGACCCATATGCCATTTTTCTTTTGCAGGGATAAATAACCGGAAGTGCCTCCCCTTGGATCATCGGGATCAATTTGGGCTTGGGTGAGGAGGGGGTCACCCGCAAAATGATAACTGCCCAGCCAATAGTATTTTCCGTTTGGTTCAAGAATGGTGGGATGGATGTGTGCAGGTAAAGAACTATCGGGATAAGCAGCTGGTTTTAACGTATAGAATGCATATCTTCCATCTTTACCGGTTTTCATCCAACCCCGGATGTATCCATGCTGTTTGCCCCAACCGGTGGCATCCTCCTTTGCCTCGTAAATACCTTCCTGATTGGTATGATACACGTACAGGATAACATCTTCGGCAGGTGTTTTACCATCGTTCTCATAAATTGTTCCACTTATTTTGATCTTTTGGCCTTGGTTGTTAAAATCTGGCAGCGTATCCACCTGGTTGAGTTCACGGTCATCATACTCCAAAACAGCCTCGCAGCCTTCGCAAGGCCCCCCGACTAATCGGGCTTCATAATGGTTATCCTGCTGCGTTTGGCAGGCCATTATGAAAAGTGTTGATATCAACAGAAATGCATTTCCAATCATGTTTTCTTTCAAAGATAATCAATTTTTCAATGCATTTATATTCATATCTTGATAGATAGATACTGGGCACCTATATTGTTTGATAAGACTTTTTACATTTCGAGATTATACGTAGAACTTCATCATTTTTGTTTTACCATACTCTGTTACGCGTTTAATTTCCTGGCGTTGTTTTTCCTACTGAGTAGCTATACAACCTCAGCCGGATACCACCGCTATGAAAGCGATGCTCTTCTTTTATTCGATCACTTGGTAACAAAGCATCCAATCCCCCATAGCGATGATAATCCCTGAAACATCGGTAGTGGTCGCGGCCGGCCATACGTTCAACAAGATGGATTGCCATTCGTGTAGAAGGTTTAACGGATTTATCCAGCATATAATCGATTACCAGCAGGTATCCTCCCGGTTTAATGACCCGGAAAGCTTCCTGTACGATTTTCCGGGCTATTTCTCCCGGTTTTTCATGCAGGGCAAAGCTTATGATGCCCAATTCAAATTCATTGTCATTAAAAGCCATTTGTGAGG
>JAIPAP010000125.1 GCA_021740045.1 Bacteroidales bacterium | reverse complement strand
GATGTAGCGATAAAGATAAGGAAATATTGTGTTATAAGGATTTTAGATTTGAGAATGGAGAGTGTAGATTCAATGTCGTTTAGTTAAGTAAATTTTGTCATCTATATTAGTTTGACGTTGTCAGGAGCTTCGCACGCTGACAAGTCTGCCATACTACTAACCTGTCAACGTCTAAAGACTTGACAGCGTTAACTAAACGACATTGAGTGTAGATTGCAGAATGCAGATTGGAGAATGGAGAATGGAGAATGGAGATTGGTGAGTGGAGATTGGAGATTTGAGAATGGAGAATGGAGAGTGGCATATATAATACTTGCACAGACCATTCCAGGGGTGGTCACCTACATATTCTCCCTTATCAAAACCTCGATGGCTCCGTAGCCATAATCGGCAAAGGGGGCATTGCGGATATCCAGGTCTTCGCCGTATTCTTTAAGTTTATCTGTAATTGCATTTTTTAAGGTGCCGTTGCCAATGCCGTGAATAAAGATCACCTTGTAGAAATAGTTTTCCATAGCGCTCTCCAATGCCCGTTTAAAATAATTTATCTGGATGTTGAGAATTTCACCATTGGAAAGGTGCTCATATTCATCCATTAATGCCGAGATATGAAGGTCAACCTCAGCCGTCCGCGGTGATTTGGCGTGCTTGTCAATGAGGGTATTGGGTTTGATCTCCTTGCCTTCACCCAATTTGGGTGTTTCTTCTTTGTATTTCATTTCGATCTCACTCTCAGCAACTGCTTGCTGTTTCGAAGGATCAGCAATGGACATAAGAAAGGCTTTTTCAATCAGGAAGATGGAAGGTTTGTAATTATCTTCCTTCATAAATTTCTGGGGTTTGAGCTTAAAGCGTGTGCTGGCCGGGTCCAAAACCCGCTCATTATCATCACTATGGAATAAAACCTGTAAAATACCTTCTGACCAATAGCCAATGTCCTCATGTTCCACGGTGTCTATCATTATCTTTGAATGGGCCGGTACAGCATCATAATCAATTCCGGAATAAATACCTTTGGGTTCCTTTAAAAACATGCTGAACAAAATATCGTAATCGGTATAATTGATCAGGTAAATGTCTATAGGTCCTGATATCAGAAGATTTTGTTGCTCGGGTACATAAGCCAGGTAAATGCCCTTGGGATATTTATGGTTAGTAGGATAGTGGCCCAGATCGGTTACGCGGTCGTATTCATAGGATGGTGCTTCTTCGGGTTTGGGAGCTGATCGTGAGGTTTGTTCCTGTTGCTGTGTGGGCATTTTAACATTGTAGTCTTCATCAAAATAACTTCCCGCGGGTTCGTCACTACCACCTATTTTAATGATATCGCTGGTCATGGTAGGTATTTCAAATCCATCTTCTATGGCTACATTCACCATACTCGAGCTGATAATCTTACTAACAATACCACCGCCACGTTCATTTAAAAACTTAACCTTATCGCCAACTTGAAATTTCATTGCTTTATCTTTTTTGCAAAACTAATATTATTAATCCGTTACATCGTCTCTTCTCATTGGATACTTAAATTTGAACGTATGGAGAGGGGCAATTGATATAGGTACTCGTGGTTAAGAGTTCCAAGTTCCAGGTTCTAAATTCTAAGTTCCTGGTTATCCGAATGCTGTTTAGAAATTCTCCACTCTCCACTCTCCTCCCGATGGCTATCGGGACTCCACTCTCTACTCTCCCTTCTCTTCACCAAGTCAATAAACTCCATTTTTTTGGCATTGAACTATGCCCTGTAATGAAGTTGGTATAGGGTTAGAGTTAGTGGGGAGTGCCCCACTAACCCCATATTTCATTACCTTTGGGGTCATAATAACAGGATTGGAAAGCATTATGAATGAGATATTCATTTTCTTTTTATAAATTTATACGTCGAAACGGCAAATAAATTCAGGCGTGAGAAAACAAGAGCAAAAGTGGTTGTTGCTTATTTTCATTGCATTACTCATGGGCAATGTAGATATTCTGGCCCAGGGCCGAATCCTGGGATATATCTACAACAGTAAAACACAGGAGCCGGTCAATGAAGCTATTGTCAAGCTCAACCCCGGTAACAAGCGGTTTTATTCAACCAACCAGGGCTTTTTTTATTTCGATAAACTCAAGGCCGGTAATTACCAACTGCTGATCACTCATGTAGGTTACCCTGATACCACCATTAAAGTGGAGTTGGATAAAAATGAGATCAAAGAATTTAACATACAAGTAGTCTCTGAATATGAGCACCTTGAAGCGGTAGAGATCCAAAGCCGGTTTATCAAACGACCGCCGTATCTTCAGGCTAAAGTTTCAAGGGAGGTTATTGAAAAGCGAAGCGTAAGTGACGTAGGCACACAATTGCGATCAACCGCCAATATCTCGGGAATACGGAAAGGCGGTACTTCCATCGATCCGGTGGTAAGGGGATTTAAGTTCAGCCAGTTGAATGTGCAGGCCAATACTGGTCAAAAGATAGAGGGCGGTTGTCCAAACCGCATGGACCCGGCAACCTCGCACATCGAAATTGAGGATATCGAATCCATTGAGGTATATAAAGGTCCTTATACTTTCCGCTACGGTCCTGCACTTGGTGCAGTCATCAACCTGAATACAACCCAACCTGTGGTTTACGATACTTTTGGTGTTCGCTTACGTGCCTTAAAAGGATTCATTGGCAATTGGAACGGTGAAAAGGATTACCTGGCGGTAAACGGTGGCAACCGTTACTGGTACTTCAACTTTTCGGGAAGCAACAAGGATTTTGGTAATTATGAAGCCGGTAACGGGAAAACGGTGCGTTCGGAATATAAAAAATATCATTACCGCGGACAAGTGGGCTTTACGCCTTCGCAAAATCATTCATTCATTTTTTCCTATAATCATTCGGGGGGCAATGATATTGCTTTTCCCGCCTTGCCCATGGATGAACGCAGCGACCAAACCAACCTGATATCATTCGATTATAAGGCCCGTAACATTACTAAGGTAATTGGTGGATTTTCAATGAAGCTTTATCATTCGGGTGTGAATCATGAAATGGATAACAAAAGCCGCCCCTTTTCCGATACTGTGGTGGCTGTATCGGAGATAGAAGCCATGAACCGGGGGTTACGAAGTGAAATACAGTTGGAATTGCGATCAAGTCAGTTGATCATAGGGGTTGATTATGAAAACATTAGCAAGGATGGGGAGCGGGTTAAGAACATGATAAGGCAACCCGGATTGCCCGTGAAAAGGGAAGACCTCTGGAATAATGCATTTATCACAAATCTGGGGCTATTCGGAGAATTTGAGACCAAGGTGGGCAGGTATAACCTGGTATTATCCACCCGTGCCGATATAAACCAAGCTCAATCGGATGATATGCGCATAACTGCCCCGGGTATGGGAGAAATCTACCACTATGCCAGCGATTCCATCGAAACAATGCATACCAATTTTAGCCTTAGTGCAGGCCTCACCCGTCAGTTCAGCGATCATATATCCGGATCGGTTTCGATAGGTAGGGGGATTCGCAGCCCTGACATGGTTGAGCGGTTTATTATGTTGCTGCCTATTGGCTATGATGATTTCGATTATTTGGGCGATCCTCAGTTAAAACCTGAAGAAAATCACCAGATGGATTTAACATTTAATTACCGGCAAAAGAAATGGGGGCAGGTTAAAGTTAATACCTTTTATTCAGTAGTGCGGAATTTTATCACCGGCAAACGATTGCCCCCGGCGCAGCAAATGCCTTTATCGAAAGATGTGATCGGCGTTAAACGATTTTATAATGCCGATTGGGCAAACATGACCGGCTTCGAACTATCATATGGTTCGCCGCTCATTTATAATACCGGCATAAGATTTCAATCATCCTATACCTATGGCTTTATTAAAGAAGCGCCTGTATATATCACCAATGATGCAGGTGAGGTGGTGGATGAGGAAATTATTGAAAATGATGCCTTACCTGAAATACCGCCCTTTGAAGGCAGATTGACGTTTCATGGAAATTACATCGGTAATAAGCTCAAACCTGAGCTAACCCTCCGAGCTGTTTCAGCCCAGAATCACGTGTCGGAATCGTATAATGAGCCCGCAACACCCGGATTCTTCACGGCCGACTTCAGATTAACTTATTTGCACCGAACAATGCTCACTGTTAATGGAGGAATCAGAAACATTTTCGATAAAACCTATTATGAGCATCTTAACCGGAATATCATCGGTACCAGCCGCCCTTTTTATGAGCCGGGAAGGAGTTTTTACATCAACCTTGTAATCGATATAAAATGATGAAGTATATCTCATGCCTAATAGTGATCTCAGTTTTGTTTACCTCCTGCGAAAAGGAGGAAATTAAACAAATTACCTACAGGGTTAACGAAGCGTACACACCGGTTGAGATCAACTACCTGGATAAGGACGGTGAAATATCTACTGTTGTCTTTGCGTTTGAAAGCATTGAAGATGAATGGACCTATAACTTCGAAGCTAAGCCGGGAGATATATTCTATGCCTCGGCCATGTATAGCGATTCCCTTTCATCGGTCTCAATTGCGGTTTTAATTGATGATAAAGTATTCAGGGAAAAATATTCCGAAAAAGAACCCCGGCGTTATACTACGGTTTCGGGAACAATTCCATAATTTTGACCCTATGAAGTTTCGGATTGTGGTTTTATTTTCAGTAGCAATAATACTATTTGCAGCTTGTTCAAAAAGCCATAAGGCGAAAATTGTCGAATCCGGGAATATCGTTTTGAATTTTAACCATAAGATCGTTAACAAACCCATTTGGTATGACACCCTCATCTATGTGAATGAAGCCGGAAATCCATATCTGATCAACGAAATCCAGTATTTTATCTCGGAAGTCGCCTTATTTGATCAAAATGGCGATAGCGTGGCGATTAATCAGTGGAAAGATATTCATTATGTCGACACCGATATCAAAACCACATGGCGTTGGGAGGTGTTTGATAAAATTCCGGCCCGAACCTACAACATGATAAAATTCACCTTTGGATTGAACGAAGAAAAAAACCAATCATACCGTTTTGTGAATCCCCCGGAGAACAATATGTTTTGGCCCGAATACCTGGGTGGCGGCTACCATTACCTGAAATTGAACGGAAAGTGGCTGCCCGAAGGAGAAGAAAGGGAAATGCCTTTTGATTTTCACCTGGGCATCGGGCAGATTTACGAAGATGACACCACCTACAGCGATACCACTTATGATATACCTGCAATAAAGGAATTTGTGCACAATTATTTTACCGTAGAGCTCGACCAAAAGCAATTTACCATAAACCGTAATGAAAGCACCAAGGTGGAGATCGTTATGAATGTCGAACGCTGGTTTACCGGCCCCAATGTGTTCAATTTCGATGTATGGAAAGGGTATATCATGCAAAACCAGCAGGCGATGGAAATAGCCCGGGAAAACGGGCATAATGTATTTACAATAGGAGAGATCGAATGAAAAGACTACTGAATTTTTTCGGCTTTATTTTAATGATGGCGTTGGTAATAGCCGGATGTCAAAAGGAAGATAAGGTGGAACCGGAACTCACCCTTAAAGGTAAAGATACCGTAACCACGGTTTTGAACCAGGAGTTTGAAGACCCCGGCTTTAAAGCCATCGATAATCTCGAAGGGAACATAACAAGCCGGGTGTTGGTGCAAAGTAATGTGAATGTTGATAAAGTGGGTTTTTATGAGATCACTTATACGGTTACCGATAATTCGGGCAATCAATCACCTGATCGGGTTCGGGTTGTCAAGGTGATCAATCAGGCCAATAAATGGGAAAATGGCTATGAAGCCAATGATGAAAAGTTGTATCCCGATCCGTCAAATTCAGGTTACAATCTCAACCTGCGCATTGATTCATTTCAGAATTACCGGGTTCATCTCGATCGTTTCTATAAGGACGTTAATACCGATATCTTTTTTGATATTTATACCGAATTTGAAGACCTGATCATTCCCTACCAAGAGATATCCATGGATACGGTAAGTTATTGGGTTCAGGGAAACGGTGTATACACTGATACTTCATTTACCATTAATTATACGGTTAACCTGCTCGATGGTTCGGAACTGCACCGGGTTGAATTGATCAAAAAGTAGTCGCAATGTCATTCTTAGGTCGCGCCATATGGGTTATATCGATTATAATCATGATTGCGGGCTTGGTGCAATGTACCAAGCCCCCCAAAGAGGTGCCGAAGGATGATCACCAAACCACCGAATACAACATCCAAATCCCACCTTATTTCCCCAATGTGCTTGAAATACCCGCGGATAATCCCCTGACGGTTGAAGGTGTGGAACTCGGAAGATACCTCTTTTATGATGGGCGTGTTTCCGGTCGCACTCATCCCGATTCGTTGATGAGCTGCGGGACTTGCCATAAACAGGATAATACTTTTGAAGCCGGTCCTGAACGTGCTTTTCCGGTAGGAATGAATGGAGATCACACTCATCACGTTATGCTGCCCCTGATCAACCTGGTATGGAATTTTGGCCAATATGGGTGGAACGGAAGTGTAGGTTCTCTGGAAGAGATGGTTTTAGCGGTAATGACTGATCCTTTTGAATTCAACAGTTCATATGAACAAATCGAACAGACTATAAGCGGCATTCCCGGATACCCCGGCTTATTCGAAAAGGCCTTTGGCACGCCGGAGGTAACGGCCGAGCGCATTGCCAAGGCCATTGCCCAGTTTGTCCGCACCCTGGTATCGGGCAACTCAAAATTCGACCGCTACCTGTGGGGCGAGACCGAACTCACTTCCCAGGAGCTTCATGGTTTTATCTTGTTCACCACCGAAGAAGGCGCCGATTGCTTTCATTGTCATGGGGGAGGAGGGAATCCCTTGTTTACAACGCACCTCTTTTACAACAATGGAAAAGATACCGTTTTCAACGATCCGCACGATCGTTATGCCATAACCGGCGATCCCATGGATAAGGGCGCCTACAAAGCTCCAACCCTGCGAAATATCGAATGGACAGCGCCCTATATGCATGACGGCCGCTTTGAAACACTGGATGAGGTAATCGATTTTTATTCGCATCATTTGCAGTGGTCACCACAAATCGATCCATTGATGCATCATATCGCCAATGGGGGAGTCCAGCTTACCCCCACCGAAAAGGCCAGCTTGAAGGCATTTATAAGAACGCTGGCGGATAGCTCTTTTGTTACCAATCCTGAATACGACCGCCCCGATACATTTCCGGATGGCAATACGCTTAAGAGTTATCCTTTCGAATAAAGGCTATAGAGGCAATCAATGCAAAAACCACAATAGCAGCGTTATACGTGATAATGGAGGTATTCATTGTTACAAGTGCATTGCCCATCACATTTAAGGATCCATAAAGGATCAATCCCAGGGAAAAGAGGATCAAATCGTTTCGGAACTTCCCATTAGCTAAGGTGAAAAAGATGGTGAGCAGGGTTATCACACTTCCCATAATTACTCCGGCCAACTCAAAGTTGATGATGTAAAAAACAGTTGCCCCGCCAATGGCATACAGCAACATCCCCGACCCGAAGAAATAAATTTGTCGATGCAATGGTTTTCTTGTAAGGATAAGAATACCGGCAATGATCATGATCACTGCCATACCGAATTCAGATGTCCAGTGGAAAACAAAGCTGATGAGTTTTTCTTCAATATCAGCAACCTGTCCGGTAATGATCAGCATAATCCAGGTAATGATATTGAAAACCCCTATGATGATACTGAATATCGCTGTTGATTTCGGTAATTTAAGGTCCATAACGGTATTTTTAGGCAAACAAATTTAGGAAATAATGCATTTATTTGCTTTCTGTCATCACGGTTGGATTTCATTTGTTGGTTCGATCTGAAAAGGGAAGGAGCTTCACATTCTTATCGATCAATCCAAAAACTGGCATAGTAGAATCTATTCCCAGGCATAATGAGATAAAAGAACCATTGGCTAAGAAGATATTAAAGAATTTAACCTCCAATAAATAAACGTATAAAAAGACTGTCAACTGCCTTGCCAATATACTGATTCACCAGCAGTATATATCCCATTTGCCTCTTTGCCAACTGTCCACTGCCAATTGCCAACTTACTGATTCACAACCCGAATCTATATCTCTTGTCTCCTTGCCAACTAAAAGTCCAAGAGCGAAAGCAACCTCAAGCCATCCATCCTGTCTCTATAACCTGCCTGCAAGTGCCTACGCCTTTTTCAGGTTTTCCATCTTTTCCTCAATCACCTTGATCTTGGCTTCGGCGTCGACTTTTTTCTTGCGTTCGTTTTCAACTACTTTTTCAGGGGCATTTTGAACAAAGCGCTCGTTGCTGAGCTTTTTCATCACCGAATTCAGAAAGCCTTTGGTGTAATCCAGGTCTTCCTGCAGCTTTTTAAGTTCGGCTTCCACATCCAATGACTGGCTGAAAGGAATATAAAATTCCGTTGATTGGATGATAAACGAGATGGCTCCTTCCACCGGCTCATCCACATAGTTGATGCCGCTCAAATTTCCGAGCTTTTCCACAACAGGGTCGAATTTGGTATCGGGCGACTGTTGGTTGTTCTTTTTTACCGAAAGTCCGATGGACTCTTTATTGGGTATGTTCTGTTCGTTGCGGGTGTTACGGATGCCAATGATCACTTCACGCGCAAATTCGAAACGTTTGAGCAGTTTGGCATCATAATCCTGTTTCTGAGGCCATTCGGCAATGGTGATGCAATCATCCTCACCACGTTCCTGCAGCATATGCCAGATCTCTTCGGTGATAAATGGCATGAAGGGATGCAGGGTTTTCATCAGTTGCTCAAAAAAATGAATGGCCTTGTTGTAAGTGTCCTTATCAATGGGTTGTTGATAGCCGGGTTTGATCATTTCGAGATACCATGAACAGAAATCGTCCCAAATAAGGCGGTAAACGGTCATCAGGGCCTCCGAAAGGCGATACTGCCCAAACTGTTTTTCGATGGTTTCCAGGGCCTGATTCAGGCGTGCTTCAAACCACTCATTCGACACCTTGTTGGTTTCGGAGGTCTCCAGCGATTTATCTACCTGCCAGCCTTTAACCAGTCGCAAGGCATTCCATATCTTATTACTGAAGTTACGGCCTTGTTCACAAAGGTTTTCATCAAAGGGCAAATCGTTACCGGCGGGGGAGGTTAGCAGCATGCCCATGCGCACCCCATCGGCGCCATATTGATTCATCAGGCGAATGGGATCGGGGGAGTTGCCAAGTTGCTTCGACATCTTGCGGCCTTCCTTGTCGCGTACGATGCCGGTGAAATAAACGTTTTTGAAAGGAATATCTTTGCGGTATTCCCATCCGGCCATGATCATGCGGGCCACCCAGAAAAACAGGATTTCCGGGGCGGTTACCAGATCATCGGTGGGGTAGTAGTAGTTGATGTCTTTATTACCGGGATAGCGAATGCCATCGAACACCGAGATCGGCCAGAGCCAGGAAGAGAACCAGGTGTCGAGCACGTCTTCATCTTGTTGCAGATCATCCGGTTTAAGGCCGGTTTGTTTTAGCTTCTTATGCGCTTTTTCCAGGGCTTCTTCCTTGGTTTTGGCTACAATCACTTCGCCATCGGGTGTGTAGTATGCCGGGATGCGCTGTCCCCACCAAAGTTGACGCGAAATACACCAATCACGGATGTTTTCCATCCAGTGGCGATAAGAGTTTTTGAATTTAGCCGGATGGAATTTGATCTTATCTTCCATCACCATATCGAGGGCCGGTTTGGAAAGTTCATCCATTCTGCAGAACCATTGCCTGGAAAGCTTCGGCTCAATAGCCACATCGGTGCGCTCGGAAAATCCTACTTTATTTACATAATCTTCCACCTTGATCATCAGGCCTTGCTCCTCAAGTTCTTTGGCGGCTTTTTCGCGGGCTGCAAATCGATCTTCACCGATGTAGACCTCAGCTTTTTCACTTAGGGTGCCATCATCATTAAAAATATCGATGGTCTTAAGCTTATGCTTAATGCCAATGTTGTAGTCGTTTTCATCGTGAGCGGGAGTGATCTTCAGGCAGCCTGTTCCGAATTCCATGTCGACATATTCATCCTCAATTACCGGAACCGGGCGATTCACCAAAGGAACGATCACCCGCTTGCCTTTCAGGTGCTTATATCGCGGGTCTTTGGGATTCACGCAAACAGCCGTATCGCCTAAAATGGTTTCGGGGCGGGTTGTAGCAATGCTAACGTAATCATCTTCCGGGCCCTCAACCTTATACCTGACATAGTAGAGCTTGGAATTTACCTCCCGGTAGATCACCTCTTCATCGGAAAGGGCGGTAAGCGCCTTGGGGTCCCAGTTAACCATGCGCACCCCGCGGTAGATTTTATCTTTCTTATACAGATCGATAAACACATCGATGACGGATTCATACATGTCGTCATCCATTGTAAACTTGGTGCGGTCCCAGTCGCAGGATGCCCCCAGCTTTTTCAACTGCTCCAGGATGATGCCGCCGTGTTTTTCGCGCCATTCCCAGGCATGCTCCAGAAACTCTTCCCGTGAAAGTGAATTTTTATCAATGCCTTCCTGATGGAGCTTATTCACCACCTTAGCCTCGGTGGCAATGGAAGCATGGTCGGTGCCGGGAAGCCAAAGTGTGTTGAAACCCTGCATGCGGGCCTTCCTCACCAGAATGTCCTGAATAGTATTGTTCAGCATATGGCCCATATGCAATACGCCGGTTACGTTGGGTGGAGGTATTACAATGGTGTATGGTTCGCGCTCATCGGGTTCGGAATGGAAAAACTTTTTTTCAAGCCAGTAATTATACCACTTTTCTTCGGTTCCCGCCGGGTTGTATTTCGATGGAATCTGCATGGTCACTATTCCTCTTTAAGATTTAAAAGGGTTCGTTTTTCAAGGGGGCAAAAATAGTAAAAAATGATATGTGAGGTTGTTGTTCGTTCATGGTTAAACGTATATAAGGAGGTCTGCCATTGTTATGTCGTGGGATGAATGGTTCCAGACTCTATGTTTCAAGTTCTAAGTTATTCTGTCCCAATATGTTTATAAGAGCCGCTAACTTTGATGCTTAATAAAGTAAAATAATAATCTTAGTATGACAATTGTTATGTTTTAAGGGGCATAATAAGGATGTTGGAAACAGGAAAGAAAAAATTATTATCTTTCACTGGTGTCCGGTAAACATCAAGGAGATTCCTCGCTTCGCTCGGAAAGACAAGGGGTTTACGTAAATGGAGGCGAAGGGGGGCTGGGGGAGTGCGGCGCGGAGCGCCGCAC
>JAIPAP010000124.1 GCA_021740045.1 Bacteroidales bacterium | reverse complement strand
ATGATGAGGTGGTGGAGGGGTTGTTTTAGGGATCTCCGGAATATGGTAGTCCGCTAATCCCCGCGAATTACCCGCGAATTTTCGCTAAGGCTATTAGCGTTATTTGCGTTGGATAGCCGCTACCAGCTTGAGCGGATTTGTAATCCGCTCACGGTTTTATGGCGTGGATTATAAATCCACGCCAGCTCGACACTTAGCGTCAATTCGTGTTGGATTCGCGGACAAATAGTAATTCTTGCCGGTGCTTTGCTCTCACTGTGGCGAAATAGAGATTAATCCAGCAATCGTCTTCCAGCAAATGGCACCATTGACCACCCCCTACAACTGCTTCATAATATTCGCCATTTCAATGGCCGACATGGCGGCGTCGAAGCCTTTGTTACCCGATTTGGTTCCGGCACGTTCAATGGCCTGATCCAGGGTATCGGTGGTGATAATGCCGAAAATAACCGGCATTTCGGTTTCCAGGCCTACCTGGGCAACACCTTTGGCTACTTCATTGGCTACATAATCGAAATGCGGGGTTGAACCGCGGATAACCGCTCCCAGGCAGATCACTGCATCATATTTTCCACTCTTGGCCATTTTCTTGGCCATCAATGGAATTTCATAGGAGCCGGGAACCCAAACGGTTTCCACATCATCTTCTTCAGTATCATGACGCTTTAAAGCATCAAGGGTGCCACCCAGCAATTTACTGCTGATAAATTCATTGAACCGGCTTACAACAATGCCGAATTTTAGTCCTTTACCGGAAAGTTTACCTTCTATTATCTTCATCGCTTTTGATTATCTGTTGATTGATTCATTTTCCTGTTCAAATAACTGCAACTGATCAATTTTAAGCAGATGCCCCATTTTTTCCATCTTGGTAGCCAGGTAGTGGCTATTCCGCTCATTACAAGTCATTTCGATGGGGACACGCTCAACGATCTCCAGTCCATAACCTTTCAGCCCCTTGATCTTAAGCGGATTATTGGTCATCAGGCGCATTTTGCCCACACCCAGGTCGGCAAGGATTTCGGCACCAAGTCCATAATCCCGCAGGTCAGCTTTAAAACCCAGGGCATGGTTGGCTTCTACGGTATCCAGGCCTTTATCCTGCAGCTCATAGGCTTTTAATTTATTAATAAGTCCGATGCCACGGCCCTCCTGACGGAGGTATAGCAGCACTCCCCTACCCGATTCATCAATTCGACGCATAGCTTCATGCAACTGTTCACCACAATCGCAGCGTTGCGAACCAAAAGCATCGCCGGTAAGGCATTCCGAATGCACCCGCACCATTACCGGATCATCGCCGCCCAGGTCACCCTTAATTAAAGCCACATGATGTTCACCGGTGATCTTGCTTTCATAACCAATCGCCCTGAAGTTACCGTATTTAGTGGGCAGATCGGTATCGCTCACCCGTTCGGCCAATCTTTCCTGTTGCCTGCGATAACTAATCAACTCTTCTATCGTGATGATCTTCAGATCAAATTGCATAGCAAACTCCATCAATTCAGGGACCCGGGCCATGGTTCCGTCATCGTTCATGATCTCACAGATAACACCGGCAGGCTTGTATCCGGCTAATTTTGCCAAATCCACCGCTGCTTCAGTATGTCCGGCTCTTTGAAGTACACCGTGCTTACGGGCTGCCAAGGGAAAAATATGCCCGGGCCGTGTAAAATCCTTTGCCTTCGATATGGGATCGATCACTTTTTTTATGGTCAATGCCCTTTCGTGAGCTGCAATGCCGGTGGTGGTATCTTTATGATCGATGGAAACCGTAAAAGCCGTTTGCTTTTTGTCGGAGCTGTTATGTACCATCAGGTCGATTTCGAGTTCCTCAAGCCTTTGCTTTTCGACCGGCATACAGATCAATCCACCGGCCTGCTTGGCCATAAAGGTGATAGCCTGCGGTGTAACCGTATCGGCAGCCATAATAAGATCGCCCTCGTTTTCACGGTCTTCATCATCCACAACAATCACCATTTTCCCATTGCGGATGTCTTCCAAAGCTTCATCTATAGTGTTGAATCGAGTCATATTTTATATATATCCGTTTTGCTTCAGGAAATCCATGGTAATTTTTCCTTCAGGCTCATTCTTCTCCTGAGCCATGCCAAGGAAACGTTCCACGTATTTCCCGATCATATCACATTCAATATTTACCGAATCCCCTTTTTGCTTGTCTTTCAGTGTGGTCCATTGCAATGTATGCGGAATCACCGAGATGGTAAAGGCCTCTTCGCCAACATCCACAATCGTCAGTGAAATCCCGTCAACAGCTATCGAACCTTTGGGGATCATATATTTTAATAAATCTTTGTTGGCTTTTATCGTAAACCAGACGGCATTGTCCTCCTGCCGTATGTTATCGACTTGAGCAATGCCATCCACATGACCGTTCATCATGTGTCCTCCCAGGCGGGAACCGGCCTGCATGGCTCGTTCCAGGTTCACCGGGCTGCCTGTTTGAAGCTCGCCCAGGTTGGTCCGGCTCATGGTTTCGGGCACAGCATCAACTGTAAATCCCGATTGATCGAATGAGGTAACGGTAAGGCAAACTCCGTTAACAGCCACGCTATCACCTAGCTTCAAATCACCCGGGATAACCGAAGATGCCACGGTCAGCTCCACCGAATTGGCTCCGCGCTTAATCTGCTTAACTTTCCCTATGTTTTCAATGATGCCTGTAAACATTAGTTTTTTACCTTTCCCGTGAACATCAGGTCATTGCCTATTTTTTCATATTTTAAATCCTCAAGCTCAATGGCATTCTCCATATTATCTATTCCGGCACCTTCAACAGGTGTTTTCGCTGCTTGACCTCCGACCATTTTCGGAGCAACAAACACAATGGCTTCATCCACCAACCCGGATTGAAGGGCGGAATAATTAAGGGTACTGCCTCCTTCCAGCAATATTCCATCGATATCCAAACGGCCCAATTCGGCCATAAGTGATCTTAAATCGAGCATTCCATTGCTTTCAGGTATAGTAAGCACTTCGGCTCCATGTTCTTTGATTTCCTCTTTGCGCTGAGGGCTGATCTCGTGACTTGTGACTACCACTGTCCATTGCTCGGCAGCCGTTTGCATTACCAATGAATCATCCGGTATGCGGCCAAAGGCATCAAGCACTATGCGAACCGGATCGCGCTTTTCCCCTTCCAGGCGGCAATTAAGACGCGGATTATCGGTTATCACCGTATTCACACCCACCATAATACCCCGAAGTTGGTTGCGTAACTCATGAACCCGTTTCCTTGCCATTTCACCACTAATCCATTTTGAATCGCCGGTATGCGTGGCTATCTTACCATCAAGGGTCATGGCATATTTCATTATCACATAAGGATTTCCGGTTGTGATGAACTTTACGAACACCCGGTTCAACTCCAGGGCTTCGTTATTCAACACGTTTTCGGTGACTTCAATCCCGGCATCCCGCAGCATTTTAACACCCTTTCCGGCTACCTTGGGATTGGGGTCTTTCATAGCCAAAACAACCCTTGCCACCTTTTGCCTGATAAGCTCTTCGGCACAAGGCGGTGTTTTTCCATAAAAGGAACAGGGTTCCAGGGTAACATACACGGTTGAACCTTTCACATCTCCTCCGGCGCTGGCAATAGCATTGATCTCAGCATGCGGCCCACCGAAATACGCATGGTAGCCTTCGCCAAGGATTTGACCGTGGCGAACTATCACCGCTCCCACCAGGGGATTGGGATTCACCCTGCCGTTACCCTTGCGGGCCAGTTCAAAAGTGCGCTGTATGTATTTTTCATCCTGTTCCATAAAAAAAAGCCCCGCATGAAGTTTCATCCGGGGCTTAGATATATTGTTAATCAATTAACAGAGGTCGTCATTTACGTACTCCTTCTGTTCGTTTCTTCTCCCATCCAGACTATACTGTCGGTTTTGGAGTTTCACCAAATCTGTTCCGGTATATCGGAACTCGCGGACTGTTACCGCCGGTCGGGAATTGCACCCTGCCCCGAAGAAACTATAACGGCTCAAAGAACCTCGCCAAAAATAACGATTATTTAACAACTTTGTTTTCAGTGCCCGGTTATTTTTAAACCATCTTATTCAAATGAACATTTCCGACAATATGCGGGTTAAAGCCCATTACATGAAGCGATCTGATAAATTGAAATGAAAACCTTATGATTGAATATATTCCCATATTAACCACGTTGTTTGCGGCCTACTTTTTCATCCGCATTTTCAAACATTACCGAACCAAGCCAAAAGCCTATTATTTGTTATGGTGGAGCCTGGGTGTATTGACATACGGCATAGGTACGCTTACCGAAAGCATAAACGCCGTATTCGGATGGACGGAGGTCAATATGAAACTGTGGTACATCAGCGGGGCTTTTCTTGGTGGTTATCCCTTGGCACAGGGAACGGTTTACCTTTTGATGAAACGGAAATTCGCCGATATTTCAGCATATATTCTGGTGGGTATTATAGCCATAGGTTCGGTTTTTGTTATCCTTTCACCCATCAAATTCCCCCAAGGCTTTGATCATGGGCTAACCGGCGATGTATTGGCCTGGGAATGGGTGCGCTATTTTTCACCATTTATCAATATTTATTCCTTCATCTTTTTATTCGGAGGTGCTGTTTATTCCACCATCGTTTATGCCAGGCAAACCACCAAGGATAAACGTTTCCTGGGAAATGTTTTCATTGCCATTGGCGCACTACTGCCTGGGATAGGAGGATCATTTACGCGGTTTGGTTATGTGGAGGTGCTTTATATTACCGAACTTATCGGGTTGATCTTTATATTTGCCGGCTATATTACTATCCGAAAAGCTCCCGGAAAATCGGCACATAAGGAGCAGCAACAGGATTAAAAGCAGGACGTCGCACCATAGCATAGAGTCTACAGCACAGGGCGTAGAGTCCAGAACAACGGACAGAGAGCATAGCCATCTCTTTGTCAAAGAATTTCAGCATCTATTCCCTTTCGGCCAAATAATTTTATACCTTTGGGCTTCATTTTTTATTCAATAAACCAGATAATTATATAAACTGTGAAGCGATATATCTTTTTACTTGCATTAGGGGTAATGCTTTGTGCATATGGCACCTCCAAAACTGTTAACCAACAGGGAAAATATTATCATTACTATGGCTCGAATGATTCAATAGATATAACACTCGATGTGTGGCGAATAAATGATACCCTGGAAGGCTACCTGAATTATTGCCTCGACACGGCCAAACGCTATCCCGCCCCGGTTCAGCTAAACGGATATTTTTACAATGATACACTGGTGGAGTTTTTTAACGCCCACACCAATGATTTGCTCTTTAATGGCATTATAACCGATTCATTAACCTTGAACGGACATTGGCAATTAGAACAAGATACTATTCCTCTCAATTTAACGGAAGATTATACTAAAGGAAGTGTATATTTTAATGTTCACGAAATCACCTCCGAAGAACGACTTGTAGAAAACACTGCCAACCCGAAAGCCAAAATACACTTAATGTTATTATCCCCCGATACCCTTAAAGGATCACTTTACTCTGATACCAGCAAAGACCTCATTACCGGGTATTTTTGGAAAAAAAATTCCGATACCCTGGCGCCCGGTGCCATTTTGCGTCTGATCGTGGATGATTATTTTAAACAATATACGGGCGATAACCGCGAAATATATGATGAAGAGATCGGTAATTCCTTTAATTGGATGAAAGAAAAACAGGTGAAAGTTATGTTCAATCATGATAGTTTGCTTTCACTGCGATATACTGATTATGCTTACACCGGCGGCGCACATGGACTTGCCATCCAGAAACTGATAACACTCAATGCCCGGCACGATAATGTATTGAAACTTCAACAGGTAATCGATTCTTCCGATTATGATACCCTTTCGATGTTACTGGAAGAAGAATTGCGTGAACAGTTTAAGATCGACAGTAGTGAAACATTGATCGATTTTGGTTTTTTTATGGATACCCTTATCATACCCCGTAACTACCTTGCAACCAACCAGGGCCTGCTATTCCTTTACAATCCTTATGAAATTGCTCCATATGCTTTTGGTAACATTGAGTTATTCATCCCTTTCTGGAAATTGCATGATAAGATCAGAAATGAATCATTTATAAGGAGATTTTTAAGAAAAGAATCCTAAGCGGCTTGTTTATGAAATTAACCCTGGAACAAATACGTGATTTTCTTGATTTCAATATTATCAAGACCGGTAAACTGGAAATTGATCTTTACAATATTCTCTTTCTGGTGGTTCTAACGTTTGTTACTATTTGGGTTGTTAAGCTGATTACCAAAATATTCACCCGGAAAGCCCCGGGAAAGAAGCTTGAGCCCAGCCAGGCTTTTGTAATTAATAAGCTGATTAATTATTTCATCATTGTAATCGCTGTAATTATTGGCCTGGAAAGCCTGGGGGTTAAACTAACCATTTTGCTGGCCAGTTCGGCCGCTCTTTTTGTGGGTATCGGCCTGGGTGTGCAGGAAGTTTTCAAGGATATTATTTCAGGATTTATCCTTTTATTCGGTGGAACCATAAAGATTGGTGATGTCATTGAATTCGGAGACCTGATCGGTGAAGTGAAAGAAATCGGTTTCAGGGTGTCACGCATCATGACACGCAACGATATAGTGGTGATTATTCCAAATAACAAACTCACTCAAAGCAATGTAATCAATTGGTCGTTCGGGAACCGGCTAACACGTTTTCATCTCTCGGTGGGCGTGGCCTACGGCTCCGATGTGCAAAAGGTGAGGCAAATCCTGCTGGAATGTGCCCGTGTACATCCAAATGTATCAAAAGAGATCGAACCTTTTGTACGATTTACCGATTTTGGGAATTCCTCCCTCGATTTTGAACTCTTGTTTTGGAGTACCAATATTTTTCGTATCGAAAACGTTTTAAGCGACTTACGCTTCGAAATCGATCGGAAATTCCGCGAAAAACAGGTCACCATCCCCTTCCCACAACGCGATGTGCATATCAGGACACAAGTGGGAACTTAATAATTATTTAATTTCTTGTCTGATTTGATGGTTTTGGAAATCATTACTTTTGCGCTGTTATTTAAAACGTTAATATAGTTATTAACTAAAGATGATCAAGTGGGCAATATTATATTAAGCATATTGACCATAATGGGGTCGCTGGGACTCTTCCTTTTCGGTATGAAGCTGATGAGCGAATCGCTTCAGAAAGTTGCCGGAAGGGGCATCAGGGATAAGCTGGCACGAATGACCTCCAACCCGGGACGAGGCATATTTACAGGATTCGTGGTTACCTCGGCCGTTCAATCCTCATCGGCATCCATAGTGATGGTTTTGAGTTTTGTAAATGCAGGCTTGCTATCGTTGTTCGAGGCGGTTAGTGTGATCATGGGTGCAAACATCGGAACTACTGTCACGGCATGGTTGGTGACCATACTGGGTTTCGAGGTAAACTTCAGTATGTTTTTGCTTCCGCTTATAGCATTAACGCTGCCCTTGCTCTTTTCCCGTAAACATCACTTTCAAAACTGGGGTTACATGCTGGTGGGTTTTGCCATTATGTTCCTGGCCCTCGATTTTCTTAAAGACAGCATACCGGAAGTTAGCGCTGAATCACCCCTTATTAGAGAAATAGGACGCTTGAGCCACAGCGGCTTTCTTTCAACTATTTTGTTTGTGGGAATAGGAATTGTTCTCACCATCATTCTGCAATCATCAAGTGCAACCATGGCCTTGACATTTGTCATGGTAAGCAAAGGCTGGATTTCATTCGAGCTGGCTGCGGCAATGGTGCTGGGTGAAAACATCGGAACTACATTTACGGCTATCATTGCCGGCTTGGTAGCTAATGCCCCGGCCAAACGGGCAGCCCTGTCGCATTTGCTGTTCAATATTTTCGGAGTCGTCTGGGCGGTGCTCTTGCTCAATATAATGCTCATTGGTGTTGATAAATTTACTCTCGTTCTCGAAAACCGTTCTCCTTTTGCGGAAGCTGCTGTTATTCCGGTAGCGCTTTCCATTTTCCATACGGCTTTCAATGTTATAAACACCTTGATATTTGTCGGTTTAATACGTTGGATCATTGGCATTACCGAAAAACTCCTGCCGGTAAAAGAAGATGAAAAGCATATTTACCGGCTGGAATTTATTAACTCATCCGTGCTTTCCACCTCCGAACTATCAGTGTTGCAGGCCAGAAAAGAGATATCGCTATATTGTAAACGGGTTACCCGGATGTTTGAATTGGTCCCCAACTTATTAGTCCGCAAGGATCTTAATGAATATGGAAAAATGCTTGAACGCATCGAAAAATATAAAAACATCACCGATAACATGGTAATCGAAATTGAATCGTACCTAAGCCGCCTATCGGAGAGTGATCTCAGCTCGCATAGCTCCGAGCGTATTAATCTTATGCTTAGGATCACCGATCACATCAACAGCATAGCCGAAGCCATATACAGGATGACTAAGCTTATCGATAAAAAAAACCAGGGAAATTATTGGTTTACCCAAGGTATTCGTAATAAACTCAACCGTTTTTTCGAAACTATAAGCCGTATGCTGAACGAATTGAATAAAAACCTGAGCCGCGAATATGAAAATGTTGAACTGGATGCCGTACTGAAAATGGAATCGGATATTGACCAAATGCGTCAGAAATATCAACGTAAAAATGAAAAGCATGTGCGTAAGGAAAAGTATTATTATGAAAGCGGAGTGTTTTACAGCAAGATCATCGATATAGGTGAACAAATTGCCGATTTGATCTTGAAAACAAATAGAGCTGTTGCCGAGTCGAGGCGACAAAAATAGTTGTTAGAAAATTAACATTTAGTTAATATTGCATAGTATAATGATATTAGAGGCTTAATTATATTTGCTGATCGATAAAGATTTGATGATGGAGACATTGTACTTAATACTTATTGTAATACTATTCATCCTGGCCATTTCCGATCTTGTTGTAGGGGTAAGTAACGATGCCGTTAATTTTTTAAATTCCGCCATAGGAGCAAAAGCTGCACCATTTAAGATCATCATGTTGGTAGCTGCCCTGGGGATCATATTCGGAGCAACTTTTTCCAGTGGTATGATGGAGGTGGCCCGGAAAGGGATTTTTCACCCTGACCAGTTTTATTTCTCCGAGATCATGATCATCTTTTTAGCAGTAATGCTCACTGATGTAATCCTATTGGACGTTTATAACACATTTGGTTTGCCCACTTCCACCACCGTTTCCATCGTATTCGAATTACTTGGCGCTGCCGTTGCTGTATCCATTATCAAGATCAGCAATAATGCCGACACCTTATTGCAGATGTCCGATTATATTAATTCAGCAAAAGCCCTGGCCATCATATCGGGTATACTGTTATCGGTCATCATCGCATTTGCTGTGGGTGCATTTGTGCAATACTTAACCCGGCTAATCTTTACCTTTAATTATAAGAAATATATGAGGGCGTTTGGCCCTCTTTGGGGCGGCCTGGCCATAACCGCTATTACGTATTTTATTCTGATAAAGGGAGCAAAAGGTTCATCATTTCTCACTGATGAAACCCTGCATTACATCAAAACCCATGGCGGACAAATCTTGCTATTCAGCTTTATTGGCTGGACGGTTATTCTCCAGATGATAACATTCATCGTCCGCTTCAATATTCTAAGGGTCATTGTTCTTGTAGGAACATTTGCTTTAGCTATGGCCTTTGCCAGTAACGACCTGGTTAACTTTATCGGGGTTCCCCTGGCCGGTCTTCGCTCTTTCCAGGAATTTATTGCCAATCCACAAGGGCCTGATGAGCTCCTGATGAGCGCCCTGAAAGGGGAAGTAAAAACGGCCACGCCCATCCTCCTGATTGCAGGATTGATTATGGTAATTACACTTTACTTTTCCCGTAAAGCAAAAAGCGTGGTTGCTACAACCATTGACCTTAGCCGGCAGGATGAAGGAACCGAACGTTTCGGGGCTTCATTATTATCACGAGCACTTGTCAGAGGATCGCGCAATACAGCCACTTCTTTGGGCAACTATTTGCCGTACCCGTTTAAACGCTCCATTAACAAAAGATTTGAACGATACAGAGACCCCAATGAAAAGCCAGGCTCCTCATTCGATATGATCAGGGCTTCGGTTAACCTGGTGGTGGCCAGTATATTAATTTCCATAGGCACAAACCTAAAGTTACCCCTATCAACTACCTACGTAACTTTTATGGTCGCTATGGGAACATCGCTCGCCGATGGCGCCTGGGGAAGGGAAAGCGCTGTTTATCGAATCACAGGTGTGCTTTCGGTGATCGGTGGATGGTTCCTCACCGCTATTTCAGCATTCACGGCCGCATTTGTTATCGCCAACCTGATCCATCTGGGTGGAGCTTTTGCCATTGGTGGATTGGTAATCATTGCTATTATCCTGATAATCAGAACACATCGAATCCACCGAACCAAGGAAAAAGAAAAGCAAGAATCTGCAACCGAGGATGTTACTGTATTGGAGGGCGAAAATGTTCTTGAAGGAAGCCAAAAAACCATTGTAAAGCATATCAACAAAATCCCCGGTCTCTACGATGATATGCTTCATGCCTTTTATAAAGAAGATCGCAAGAGGCTCAAGAAAATCAGAAAAGATATTATCGACCTGGATAAAAAGGTGAAAAAACAGCGGGATAACATAAATCTTACCATTGAAAGGCTAAAGGAAGATTCGGTGGAAACCGGCCATTATTATGTGCAGGTTATCGATTATCTGAGAGAGATAGCACACGCTACCCATTATATTATCGATCCGGTTTACGAGCATGTTGAAAATGTTCATAAAGGATTTATTGAAATACAAATAGAGGAATTAGAGGGCCTTACAGAACAATTGAGGAAACTATTCGATAAGGTTTCTTATACTGTTGAGCATAATGAATTTCATGAATTGGATAAGGTCTATAAAATCCAGGTCAAACTACTCGATACTATTGATGCTCTTCGTAAGTCACAACTCAAGAGGCTGAAAAAGAAAATTTCAGGCACCAATACCACCATGCTGTACCTTACCATCCTGCAAGAAACAAAGAATTTAAGTCTGTTTGTGGTGAATATGCTAAAGTCGTACCGCGACTTTGTGGTATACACAAATGGTGGCGATAGGAAAAAGACCAGGAAGTAATGGTTCGCTTCAACAAACGAGCTCATGAATAAGAGGTTACATTTCTTTGCATCCACTTAACATATTGATAACACAAGCTTAATTCACAGTTAATACATTTTATCTTTTAATGTTGTTGTTTTGTATTAGTAGTTAACGCGATCAAATAAAATGAAAATGACAATGAAAAAAGGTATTATTTTCTCTGTGCTGGTAACATTGTTTTTGATGGCCGGATTTCAGAACTTTGCCAAAGGAGATGGTGAAGAGGGCAATAACCCTTCAGCCAATACAGCCACAATGATTAAAGGCAGGATATTAGACCAGGTGAGCGGCGAAAGTCTTGCAGGTGTTACCGTTAAAGTAGAAGGAACCGATAGGAAGACTTATTCCGATCTTGACGGAAACTTCAGCTTTAAAGACTTGGAACCGGGAACATACAGCATTGTAGTTTCCTACATTTCTTATAAAAAGAGCCTGGTTGAAAACATTAAGCTTAAAGGCTCGGATTCGAAGGTATTGAATGTAAAACTGGTTGAAGAAGCTGAATAAGGTATAAGCCAAGCTAATTC
>JAIPAP010000123.1 GCA_021740045.1 Bacteroidales bacterium | reverse complement strand
TCACTGATATATACCGGAAAGGTGAAGCCTTTCTTCTCCATGAACTTTTTCACGGTTTCAGGTTCTTCATTGCTTACCAATACAAATGCCACCTTCTTTCCGTAATCCTTATACAAATCCTGAATGCTTGGCATTTCGGCAATGCATGGCGGACACCAGGTAGCCCAGCGATTTAAAAAGATCACTTGATCGCTAAAGCGGGTAAAATCAATTTGTTTTCCGTCAAGGGTTTTCAATGGCCAGTGATAATCCTGTTCATCAATCCGGGTAATATCCTCGGCCATACCGGGACTCGACATGGTAAGCCTGATGGCAAAAGCCGATATTTCCTTCCGGGTGGAGGGAATGATCAGCAAAACAACCAAAACGACGAATATCCCGTCGGATATCAGCGAAAAGGTAGATTTTCTTTTGAAGTAATCTCTGATGCGGGTTTTGAGTGCTCGTTTTTCAGTCATAATTAATGCATTGGCTACCCATTAACGCCAAAGTTTTATTCCTTGTTCATTATTGCATATTACCGGCCTGCTGCGTGTAATCGATTTCGGAACCCATTACCGAATGGGGTATCAGGTATACGGCCAGGGTGACGATAGCTGCGGCCAGAGCCCACCATCGTGCATTCCGGTTCTTTCGTAACCGGAAGAATGCGATTATCCAGAAAATAAAAGCTGCCAGGGTTTTGTTATCGGTTAAGTCGCTCCCAAACGGCCAGCCGGTCCAATAAGCATCAAAGGCATATTTTTGTACTACCGGGCCCAGGATCAATCCACCCGGGATGATGAAAAGCAAGGTTAATCCGGTGTATAGGTAAGTGCGTTTGCCATTGATAATGGCTTCCAGGCCGGTTCGTGTGGAAAAAAGCATGGCCAAAAACATAAGCACAATATGGGGTATGAGTACCGTAGCCGGTACAGCTCCTTTAAACCGGATAATAACAGGTTCCTCGGTTATTTTCTTTTCCTTGCCGTTGTTTTCAATAATGATCTTATACATCACTTTACCGGCAGGAGGTTGATGAGGTATATGGGCTACCAGGGTGTCATTATCATTTATCATTGGTTTTCGCTGCCATTTATCATGGCTCTTATACCTCCGGTATTCGTAATATCCCTTGAAATCATCATTGGGAACCGGAATTTCAACTTTGGCATCACCTGCACCACCATGTGAGCGCGGAAGCTCGTATTCAAGTTCATAATTGTTCACTGTTTTTGAATCCGAAACGGGGTAAGTAGGCCCTGTCATTCGCTGATAAGCAGCTGTAGCTATGGTGAAAACAACGGCAAAGCTCCACAATAGAATCGATTTAGTTTTATAGGTCATGCTCATATGTTAATATGTTCGAAACTGCGTGTAAAAATAATTATTCTGCGTAAATTGAGTTAGCATAAAACAAAAGCCTTTTGGCAAAAGTTTATATAAAGTGTGATATTGTTAACAGCAAAACATGAAACAAATTAAGTATTCCACTGGGGGGGTGGTTCTAAGACTGGTTTTGCTTGCTTTTGTTATCCTTTTTACTATTGAGCTTAACGCACAGCACATGTTGGGGATTATAAGTTCGGAAAGTGCCGGGGTTAATAGCATTATGTTAAATCCATCACGTATGCCTTTTTCGAGGTATTATGCCGATTTAAACCTGGCCACCGGCAATGCTTTCCTGGAGAATAACTATCTCTATATTCCCGGAGAACATTATACCCTGAGCAATTATATGGGTCCTGCCGGGGAATTTCCCGAAAATCCTGAAAACGGTCGACCGGTTTGGGATTACTATGATCAAACGGATAAAAATTTATTTGAAAATGCCCGCATCAACGGGCCTTCGATGATGTATGTATATGGTGACCATGCTTTTGCCTTTCATAATTCAGGCCGGGTGATTACCACTGTAAAGGACTTGCCTTACGACCTGGCCAAATACATGTATGAAGGCGATGGCTATGAACCGCTTCATGGTATCCGGTTCAGGAATTATGAGGAATTCAACATTTCGAGCCTGGCTTGGGGGGAGATCGGATTGAGTTACGCTTACCGGTTTTTGAAAAACGGTCGTGACCGTATGTCGTTCGGGTTTTCGGTTAAACGATTGCAAGCCTACTCGGGCTTTTACCTCAACAGCTACAACCTCGATTATGAAATACCCAATAATGATTCGCTGGTGATCTATAATTTCGACGGGGAAGTTGGGTATTCAATACCTATTGATTATGAGTCCAATGAATATAATGGCCGCGATAATTTCTTCAAGGGTTCGGGCTATGCCTTTAACCTGGGTGTAACCTTCCAGCGCAATTTAAATCATGCGGAACGAAGAAATTATTACCATAATTGTGAAAAGCCTTATGCGCCCTATGAATTCAGGTTCGGTATTTCATTAATGGATTTTGGCCGAATACGGTTTACCGAAAATGCCCGGAAGCTGGAATTTGATAATCTGAACACCCTGTGGGATGATATCCAACAAGTGCAATACACCGATTTGGATTCCCTAATTGACCGGGTAGGAGAGGAGTTTTCCATGGAGCTGGATTCCTTGCTGGTGGCCGAACAGTTGGACATTGCGCTCCCCTCAACCCTGGGTTTGCAGTTCGATTACAGGGTTGATGAAAATTTCAGTGTGAATACTTTTTTAATGCAAGACCTGAAGATAGGCAAGGCCAGGGTAAATGCCCCCTCGCAGCTTGCCGTTATTCCCGGTTACCATAATGATTTTCTGGAGTTGAAACTTCCCTTATCGCTGTATGATTATGAAAAGGCCCGGGTAGGACTGGCTGCTACATTTTTCAATACGCTAACGGTGGGTACGGATAACATTGGCTGGTTAAGTGGCATGCAGGATTTTACCGGTATGGATATTTATTTTTCAATTCGCATTGGCCTGATGAAAGGCACATGTCCTGGTGAAAACCGCTGGCGCCCCTGCCCGAATAATGAGTTTGGCGATTGATTTTTGACTAAGAGAATTTAGAGACGAAGTGACTGAG
The DNA here is from genome assembly GCA_021740045.1 of Bacteroidales bacterium. Classification (GTDB taxonomy): domain Bacteria; phylum Bacteroidota; class Bacteroidia; order Bacteroidales; family JAIPAP01; genus JAIPAP01. Next base: position 8,824 of record JAIPAP010000123.1, on the reverse strand, counting down.
AGACGGAGAGACTGAGAGACTGAGAGACGAAGTGACTGAGAGACGGAGAGACGGAGAGATGGAGAGATGGAGAGATGATAGTTATCCATATTGTTCAATTTTCTTACCTATACCACAAGCCGCTTAGAATTGAGAAATACGGCGGTGGGCTTTTGAATTACTTAGTTGTATGATTTATTGGCTACTACCCTCGAGCCGGTTGGAGTGGTTGAAATTATTTGTCCGCTAATATACGCGAATCAAGCGTTAATATTTGCTAAGTTTGATCCTTGCCTATTTCTAATGAGGCGGTTAACTAAAACCCCTGCCATAGTGTAAATTAAAAAAAGTTAATACCAATATTCAGGGATTAGGCAGGGAACCTGTCAAGCTATTTCATGGGGTTGCATTTGCTCTATGCTCTATGCTCTTTGCCCCATGCGCCTTGCCCTATGCTCCTTGCCCCATGCTCCTTGCCCCATGCTCCTTGCCCCATGCTCTATGCTCTATGCTCTTTGCCCTATGCTCTATGCCCTTTGCTCTATGCTCTTTGCCCCATGCGCCTTGCTCTATGCCCTTTGCTCTATGCTCTTTGCCCCATGCGCCTTGCCCTATGCTCCTTGCCCCATGCTCCTTGCCCCATGCAATTCTACCTTCTATCTTCTACTTTCTCCTTTCTTCCCCTTTACTCGCTCGCTGTCTCCACCGTCTTCACATCCAGCGCATCCCGCAGTCCGTTGCCCACCAGCATAAAGGCCAGAACCATAAGCATAATGGCTATGCCGGGGAGGATGGCCAGGTGAGCGGCATCGAGGATGATGTAAGCATAATTTTCCTTGATCATAGTGCCCCAGGAAGGCATAGGCGGCTGAACGCCAATTCCTAAAAAGCTTAATCCAGCTTCAATGAGAATCGCCGATGCAAAATTGGCAGCCGAGATCACAATAACCACTCCCAATACGTTGGGGAGGATATGGCGGGTGATCAGGCGAAAACTACCATAGCCTAGCGCTCTTCCCGCTTCCACGAACTCTTTCTCACGGATGCTCAGGATCTGCCCGCGAACCACACGGGCTACTTCCACCCACATGGTAAGCCCTACGGCGACAAAGATTTGCCAAAAGCCCTTGCCCAGGGCAAAGGTGATGGCAATAACCAATAACAGCGTGGGCATGGACCATACCACATTGATCAGCCATACGATAAAGCTGTCGGTGCGCCCCCGGAAGAAACCACCCAGCGAACCCAGGGTAATCCCGATAAGCAGTGAAATAAATACCGAAATAAAGCCCACAGAGAGGCTTACCCTTGTACCGATGAGCAGGCGGCTTAGCATATCGCGGCCAAAGCGGTCGGTGCCAAGGAGGTAGGTTTGCTCGATGATATTTTCCGATTTAATTCTTTTCCGCAAATCATCGATGGAATAGGTTTTTCTTTTCCCGCTAATGCCGTTGAATGAAATTTTCCCGTTCCCGGTGCTGATGTCCGGGTTGGTGGTGGATAAGGGGAAAACTACATCGGCCAGTGAAAACTCTTGGTAAAAAGGTTCCTTGACTTCCGTTTTACTAAATTGTTCCATGATGATCTTATCCTGCTTAAACCGGTAATTGTTAAAGGGTATCTGTTTAAAGACTGATTTTTTGCCATGGATCATCCTATGTAAAAAGCCTTTATCCGGTTTTTCTTCATTCCTCCTTACCCTGAGCATCTTAACCGTTGTGCCCGGCTTAATGGTGGCCAACTCGAGGTGTTGCCGGTTGGCAAAAGGGGAGGAGTCGGGGGTTATTAAATAGCCCAGCACAGCAACGATAATGGCCAGCCCAATGAAGAATAAGGCGCTCATGGAGAGCTTATTCCGCCTGAGCTTTCGCCAGGCCATAGCCGACAAAGAGCCTGAAGTTTCGTATGTGCGCTTCTTAAACAACATATACTAAAGCGGCTGTAGTGCCGTTGGTGCAAAGCTAAAGAATTAATTGGTCAATTAATTTTAACTGAATGGTGCAATTTTTAGAAACAAATATTAATTTTGCACCCGTTCTGAAAAACACGTTCTTTCAACCATGGTGGATATAGCTCAGTCGGTTAGAGCGCCAGATTGTGGTTCTGGAGGTCGTGGGTTCGAATCCCATTATCCACCCTGAAAAAAGCCCCTTGCCTTAGGCAAGGGGCTTTTTTAGCTTCTTTTGCTTACCCTAAGCTACGAGCATTTCTATTCCACCACCAGTTTCCTGACGGCTGCAGTATTACCTGAGATCAGTTTTACCAGGTACACTCCTGGGCTTAAGTGGTTTATATCAAGGTTGAATAAGCTGGTATTGAAAGTAGTTTGCATAATGGATTGCCCACTCAAGTTGGTGATGATAAGTGTTCCGTTTGGGATGCCAATGATTTCCACCGCCAATTGATTGTAGGCCGGGTTGGGATATAGGTGAAAAGTTTCTTTCACTTTCAGCGGTTCTTTTGTGCCAACGATCACTTCTTCGCCGCATTCCATGCCGTTTTTCTTGAAATAAACAATTTCATAATTAATGGTATAGTGGTTATCGGGTGAAACAACCGATTCGTAATACCTGTATAAGCCCAATCCCATAACGTAGTTAGTAACTTGCTGGGGTGGAGGCCCGAAGGTGTCGTAGGGCCCCCAGCAATTATCAGCCTGGCAATAGGTGAGGTACTCAGGGGTTTCAACGTATGACCAAAGGCTGGTATCGCAAAAAACCTTTTGATAGAGTTGATGGTCATGCAAAAACTGATCCTGGTCAATGTAATGGTAGGGGATTTCATCGATTACTTCATACTTATAGTAACTTATTGTAATGGTGTCAACTACCTCATCTTCCTCGCCAAGCTCGAAAACCGTGCGCCTAACGTTGTAGATCAGAGAATCCTGGGTTTCGGTACGATTCAGTATATGACGTTTGATGTATTTTTCATAGTTGTTCCACGGCGGACCATCGGGCATGGAATAATAGTCCTGGTATTGGATAACATCGCCCGGTTGATAATCATAAAGTATTTCGTTAGTGATCTTAACCAACCCGGCTTCAGGGGAGTTATTAGCTACCAGGTAAACCGGTTCGAGTAGCTCCGGGAACCCATTGAGGCGAAAGAACCGTGTTAGTCCCATTTCTTTACCGATAATGATTTGTTCCTGATGCAAAGCCGAATTGATGGGATTACCCTCATCATCGTAATGAGCTATGCGGTAAAACCGGGCCGAGTCGGGGACTCCAAGTATGGTGGTGGTGTCCCGTCCCTTGTTCACCAGGTAAAAGATCTGGGTGGGGTCCACATAAAAGTGGATGGAATCACCTACCGGAATTTCAAAATCGAAAGCCAGGGCCATATCCTCATTAACAAGAAAACTATAAATGCCTTCATTGGTTCGCACGGCCTTCCAGCCGATCCAGGAGGGCTTGTCCTGTTTGATGCAAGCGGTGCCACCCCAAAATTCACAAGTGTCCGGCTCGAACCATTCATCCAGGCCGGTGAAATTGTAATAAAGAGAATCGGCCATGATGATGGCGGTAGAATCGAAAGCGATTCCATAGGTGGAATCGGCATCGGGATGGGAAGCAAAAAGCTTCCGGGAGTTTGCGTTGAACAGTTTGTAATCCTGTCCATATGCCATCATTGACATGCATACGAATAAAATGGGGATTAATTTTTTCATGGTTAATTGTTTTTGGCAATAAGCCGGTTAGCCATCGAAATTAAAAATAAAAATTCATTCTTCCAACTATGTTTGGTAAAATGGATACTGAACAAGTAGTTGAAATCCTCCATAAACCATTCTTTCGGCATCAAAAATCATTCTATTGGGGTTAGTTAATGGGGCAATTAAATCCGCCATTCTTGAATCAGTCGGAACTTGCTTGTTAGCTCTATCTCGAATCTCTTTGGAAGGGAAAATAACCCATCCAAATACAATTACTTCATTTTCTTTCATGTCCACTAATTCAATGAAAGAACGTGTACCTTCCAATTTCAAATCTTCTCCGACATACTCAAAGTATGCAAGTGCTCCATATTCTTTCCAAATTTCAGCTACTTTTTCAGCCACACCCTTGTATTCATTCAGGTGAATTCGTGGAACCGGAAGTACAAATCCGTCTATGTAATTTTCCATAATGTCATTCATTTTATTCAATTCTGTATCAGTTTTTTAGCTGTTGCACAACGGAAAGCTTTATGCACCGTGCGGGATTAACGTATGTGCGTAACAGACCCCCGTTACAAATTTTGCTAAAGCCGATAGCCAAAAACGCTGGAAGCCAGCCAGAGCGGTGTATTACAGCATGTTTCCGCCAGTGCGTTTATCTATCTATTCGTTCGATGTTGTTTATAAATTCAAATAAAAAATGATATAGTAAAATAGAATTATTGCTCCTTTCTTTCAAGTGTATAGAGTTATGAATATTTGCGCTTTTTAATGTTAGATACTGAGTTGTTGAAATTGATTTATGATTTTTTAGTATCTCATTGATTTCATTGGGATAGTTGTAAGTATTGTCTTCAATGAAAGCTATCATGCCGGCAATTGGCATTGTTTCAGAATATTTTTTTGATGTATATCGCACAATCCCTTCCTTTACGTACTTTTCAGGGCTTTGTCCAGCTTCATTAAGTCGTTTGCATTCAATCGAAAAATATACGTCTTCATCTGCTTCGCCAAAAAGTTTTTGAGCGAGTCCTATTACCTGAATGTCATGTGAACCAATTGTTTTTTTATCTCTATTTTCACCTACTTCCGTTTTAAATTCTAAATCATTTACTTCATATTTGCGTTTCAATTTTTTGTTTTGCATATATTTTTTATCCAGGAAAACATTTCGTATGTACTCCTCGGGCTTCTCTCTGCCATTTTCAAGCACTACCCAGTATTTATTCTTTAGTTTGGTATATACAAATTGTTCATTTTTAACAATTTCGTTATAAGAATGTAAAATCAATTTCGATACTTTATGAAATTCAAATTCAAAATGTTCTACGGAATATATGTTTTTTGACGCATCCATCTAATCAGCTTTAAATTTATTGGCTTTCCCTGCTTTTAAAAAAGCGTCTTTAAATTCATAATAGTCTAAATAGGCAACCGCTGGATGCCAGTTCTTAAATTCATTCGGTTTTATTACATAAAATGACGTTTCTTCAAATCCTCTCAGGTCTTTTTGCATAAACAGGTTCTCACTGATATTTTCAGGCAAAGCAAATAAGTCAGAAAGAAAGGCAAATTTGCTTTGTTTTTCCTTATCATTAGGGTGGGTTATTTTGTTAACAGGCTTTGCTTTTACATATTTAAAATTTATAATGATATAGTTCCTCTTATCGAAATAAACTTCGGCAGTCATATAAACACCTTTCCAATCCAAAAAAGATTGGTTTTTTTCAAAAAATACATTAATGTAGTTTTCTATTTTTTTATCTTTTTTAGTAATTGGCTTAAATGGATGTTCTTTTTGTTCAAACAAAGGTATCGAAATGTTAAGTGCGTAATCAATTAGCGTTTGTTCTTCTTTATCAATATCATATATTTCATATATGTAATCATCAAGATTATATTTTGGGTTTGACCAAACATAGTTTTTGAATTTCTTTAAAGCTGCTTTGATAATTTTATCAGTCGGTTCTAATCCTTCAATATGCTCTTGTTCCAATATTTGTTGAAAATCATTTTTTGCATTTTCTTCTGTTTCTTCAAATAAACCCGAGAGTTTGTCAATAACAGATGAAGTAAGGTTTATTATTTGAGTAGCTTCGTGGTCTGCTTTGTAAACTTCATTTCTTTCGACCCCCCATTGAGATGATTTAAAAAACATTAAATATGCATAAAATGAAGTTGAAAATAGTGCTCCTAATGCTTTTAAGACTTTCACGTTATTAATGCTTCCTGCAATACTAAAAACAGTATTGGGATAAACACAATGAAAATCAGAAAACGCGACTACTGGTTTCTTACTTATTCCTCGTTTTATTAGTAAATGCGGTGGTTTATAGGCAGCTAATGTACCTTTCCTGTCAACAAACTTGACGTTAGGATACATTGATTTAAAGGAAGTTAGATTATTCACATTAATGAAAAAAGGCTGTAAGTCGTCTCTTTTTACAACTGGATATTTTTTTAATTTTTCTATTGGTGTTTTTGCTAATCTTTGCGCTATTTTATATCCTGCCCCAAATGTTAAGTTGTTGTCATTGACAAAATCATCAATTTTGATTTTATTAGAAATATCATCATAATACTCTTCAAAAAAACGATAATCAAGAAAATTACCATATAGAAGTACTTTCCAAATCCAATCTTTTTCAAACTGTTTTTGCTTAACTTTTTTATAATCGTATTTCTCAACAACTATTATTTTAAACAGCTTAAAAAAACGATTAGGTTTTAATGAAATATAGTGAATTATATTTTTCGACTTATCAAGCTCTGGTAAATATTTGAAAAATAAAATTGCCGAAGGCGCAACTGCTCCCGAAAAAACTTGCTTTCTTACGCAAGAAAGTTCAAGAACTCTGTTTAGTTTGTAGTTGTTAATGAAATACTCTCTGAATTTATTAGCTTCGATATTGTAAAGTATTTTACTGCCTATAATTAATGCGCATTCAGTATTTTTACAAAAATCTTTTACTCTAATCGTAAAACTTTGCACTATTTGATAATCACTAATAATATCTTTGTTTTTATCAACAAAATCTTTATGCAAAGGGTCGTCTTTAACACTTCCCCAAGGCGGATTTCCAAGAATAAAATCCAGCTGGATATTTTCAAATATTTTGTCTAATTCGGCATCAAAGAAATTTTTTATAAAAAAGTTTTTATCAATAAGTTCTGGTAATTTGAAGTTTTCTATCTCACGCGGTTCTTTGTAGTCTAAAATGGTGATATATATTGAAAAAATTGCGATGGTAACTGCATTTGGGTCTTTATCAATCCCAAAAATATTATCTTCAACTATTTTTATTAATTTTTTATCGTTTTCCTCAATAAGTGTATCTAATTTTATTTCTTCTGTTTTTGCTTGCTTTTCTAAGTCTATTAATTTATTGATGTTACCTTCTTTAAGATTTTTCTCTATAATTTTTCTAAGGGTTTCCACTAAAAATATGCCCGAACCACATGAGGGGTCAAGAACTTTACAAGTTGAGTGTTTCTCTAAATGCAGCTCAATCGTATGTTTGAGTACGTAATCAACCAAAAACGGGGGTGTATAAAAAGCTCCTCCTTTTCTTTGCCGCTCCTTCCCGATAAAACGCTCGTAAATGTTGCTAATTAATTCGACTGGTATAATATTAAAATCATAAATATCGAATAAACTCGTTAAGCTATATTGTTTTTTGTCCTCTTCTACTTTTTCACCTAAAAATAATTCATGCAGTATTTTTAAATGATTGTCTTTAATTAACTTTTTTTCTTCTTCAATACTATTATTATGGAATGGAAACAAATCACCATTGAATTTTTCCGGGCTTTTCAGAAACTCAAATAGTGAATACAATTTATCTCTCTGTGGAATTAGGTTTTCAAAATCAGTGCGCTGATTGTTGTCGTCTATATATTTAAAATTCAACTTTACATTCCTGTCAATAAGATAACGAACAAAGATTAACCTGCCTATCAAATTATTTGCTATTTGCCTGTTATCTTTGTGTTCTATTTTATCATTGCTAGTTGTTAATATTCTTATGGCTTCTTCAATATTTTGCAGCAGGTATGTTTGTAGTTTCTTTTTATCTATTTTCTTAATTTCTTCTGTAAAATAAGGCTCGAATTTTTTCCACAAACTACCAGAATGAATATTCCAGAAGGAAAAATGGTCTATTTCTGTATTTGCCTTTATTTGCGATTTATCAACAGGTGAAATTAATTCATTCAAGCTCTTATCTTCCGTTAAAAACTCACCACTATACCACAACCACTGGTTTCCATTATCAATGATTACCACAGGGGTCTGAAAATTCCATAACTTAGGAAGTGTTTGTTTTGTATCCTCCGAATTATCAATGAATAAATATACAGGAACGAAATGACTGCCGACTTCATTATTATTTTTCACAGCATATATAGCATAAGGTTTTATACTTTTTAAAGCCCTTACAACTCTATATGGAAATGAATGTTCCCAGTCCGCAATATTTGAAAACTTAAACAGGCCTTGTTTGTCATTTAGTTCAAGTCTATTAAACAGTATTTCAAATGTATTAGCCATTATTTAATTCTAAAGTTTTTAAGAACAACAAAAGTAATCATTATTTACCGATTCATTAAATCTAGTATACCAAATAATTACAGAATATAATTGAACCTAACATTTTGCTCCATGCATTGGCGGCTAATAGTATTGGCTATGCGTAGTGCGGGATTTCAAGGTACTTTACTTTCTGGTTGGCAGTTAGTTTGTTTAATGTAATTTCTTTCATATTAGCACTTTATCCTGCATTACGTATAGCAAATGTGTGTGCCCTGCCTGAGCATGCATTGCATACACTCCGGAAGCTTTATATAAAGTTTAAAAATACAAATAAACTTTTAAGGGCAACCGGAAGCGTGCAATAAATTTTTTCCAGAGGGTGCACCCTGTTAAAAGGAAAAACCTAATTCGTCTGGGTGTTGAGCTGATACAGGCATATCAATGGAGTCGGTCAAGAATGGGAGGATGCCTGTCTGACGCCAGGCAGGGAAAATAGCACAAAGCCCAATCTTGGGGACTACGATTACTATTGATAGATTGAAGAAACGCGGTTACATTCCTATGTTGGATATCTACAAACAAATTTCCCGCATCTGTGTGGCGAAATATTTCGACACATAGACACAACTTAATGAACCGTCCTGCCTTAGGCG
>JAIPAP010000008.1 GCA_021740045.1 Bacteroidales bacterium | reverse complement strand
AAGCATTATCGCAATTTACCGCGTCAATTGGTCAGTGAGGGTATTGATCCACGTATCCCCTGGATGTATAATTACAAACTTGACTTTCAATTCCGATAACCCAAATACTAAAATAAATTGCCCCTGAAAAATGGCTGATACCTATCGGGATCCCCTAAAGGGGAGAACCATATAGCCGACTGATTGTGAGGCTGTTCCCCTTTAGGGGATTAAGGGGTTGCGGGGAGGAATATGACAAAAGCGAGACTTTATAGACAGGCTCTAATTAAACGACATTGATTCTAAAATCTCCATTCTCCAATCTAAAATCTCCACTCTCCATTCTCACTTCTCCCTCTCCCGTATCATCTCCGCCACTTTTTTATCCACCGGCATGGTCATGGTATCGGGGCCTAGTTTTTCAAGTGGAATAAAGCGGAAGGATTGGGCACCGTCAATATCTTTTTCAAAATCGAAGGGTTTTTGGGAGATGTTGAAGCCAAATGGTTTGTGAAGTTCAATCCGGTAATAAATGCTGATCAGTTGCTGGGTGGAATGGAGCAGTCTCGTTGGCTGGAAATAATCGGTTGTGTAGAAATGCTCCAGCACTTCTATTTCGGTGTTCAACTCTTCCCGGGCTTCACGCCTCAGGCAGTCGATAGTGCCTTCACCTAATTGTAGGCCACCACCGGGTAGCTTGGTCATCCTGATCCCCAGCCTGAATTCATCGGTAACTAAAAGCTCACGGTTTTCAATATAAATACCATAAACCCTGATGTTGAATCCCTGGATTTGTTCCATTGGATCATTTTTTAATGGCTCTTGTCATTTCACGCTTTCCGGCCGGACCGGGAGGATTTTCAACGGTAAAGCCGGCTTTCTTCAATGCACGTTTCACAGCACCCTTAGCCGAATAGGTAACCAATATCCCATTTTTCCGTATGCCATGATATAATTTATCAAACACTTGTTGCTCCCACATTTCGGGTTGCACATCAGGCCCAAAGGCGTCGAAATACACCAGGTGGAATTGCTCCTCTTTAAGCTGAACATCTTCAAGCTTTTCATTTAGCTTGTTGAGCAGAAAATTGTCGGAAATGTAAAACGGCACATACCAATTGGTTTCGTGCATTTGCTTAAAGACTTTACCGGCATCGTCTCGCTTAAGCAATTCCGGGTAATTCAGTTGCCTGATCATTTCCTTTTCAACCGGATAAGGCTCGATGGTAATGTAATAAATGCGTTCATTATCAGGCTGGGTTTCCAGGTAAGTAAGCAGGGCATTTAGTCCGGTGCCGAACCCGATCTCTAATATGCTAAAGGGATTATCGAGCTTTTCGAAATGTTTTAATCCGTTTTCGATAAACACATGTTTTGATTCCTGTATGGCGCCGTGGGTGGAATGATAGTGTTCATTCAACTCCGGTACTGAGATGGTATGCGAACCGTCCTCCGTTAAAACCAGCTTTTGTTCCATTATTTGTTATAATTAAAGTGAAAATTGACCACCGAATCGGCAAAGGTAACATGGTTTTGTAAATGTCCGTAATCACTTGAGAAAAGAAGCAGCTCGTGACCCGATGCAGCATAGATCTGTTCATTTACCGGTTCGTAACGGATCAAACCAATATCGCTACGCTGTATGAATTCAGTGCTGTTGCTAATATCCACCCGGTACCGGTAGATCGCTGCATCGGAAGCGATCAAAAAGTTATCCTCATCCATTATGGTGGCGGAGGTGAATTGTATGTTTTCAAATTCCCGGTAATTGATCATGCTGTTGCGCATCAACTTAAATGCATCAATATAACTGCTTTCGTGGTCTTTTGATAAGAGGAAAAAGCTTTCGTTATCTTTCGGGAAAATCGCAATCAACTCCCGGTTGATTTCATTGCGTAATTCCTGCTCACCACTTACCCAGAAAAAAGTACGTAACTCGGTTTCCTGCCCGAGGTAATGATTAGTTTGAGCAATCACAAAATTTTCATAAACAAAGCTCCTTACCGGATAGGCCTCTTCAAGCTGTATGGAATTAAACACCGTGTTTCCAAAACGGTTGTATGAACGCACGTAGCCATCATAAAAACATACAACCACTTCATCCTCATGAACCTGCAAATTGGTGAAATAAGGGAACTGTGAACTTTGCTCACCTTCCACCACCCAAAGGATATTGCCGGTTTCGAGCGAAAGGGCTTGCATATCACCGTATTGCCTGGCGGCGAAAAACAGGATGTCATGCGCTGAATTAATTCCTGAACCTGAATAATCGGTTCGGAGTTCAAGAAGAATTTCTGTTTCAAGTGTATTACTTACCTCATATACTGTATGAAATTTGGGATTTTCCTGAGTGACCACAATCATATTTTCCAATTCTTTGGGCTGCCCCATAATTTGGATATCAATGGCCTTTCGGGCCACTTCAGCCCCGGCATAAACTTGAGCCCGTAGCTTATAGGTGCCCGATTCCAGCAACGGATCATCAATAGGATAATAAAATTCCAGCCGTATATTCTTCTTCATGGGATCACTAGTGTAGGAAGAGAAAAGCGGGGTTTTGTCATCATTGATTATGGTAATGGAGATGATTTCGACCGTTTTTTCAGAATTAACTTCCAATATCACCGGGATGGAATCGAAAACGGTAAAAGTTGCATTATCGGCGGGGGAGATGAACTGTATAGTGGGGTTAAAAAATGATGAATCCTTTTTTCCGCATGAAATAATAAGCAGCATTATTGCAAAAATAATTGAATTGATAAGCGGCTTCATGCTCCAAAGTTAATCATAATTAGGGGGTTGGGCATGCCTCAGAACTTTTTTCAAAATATTCAAATTTTTACTTATGCTTTTGAATCTCAAATTTGATACGATTAATAAAATGAGTTAGACAGGGATGAACACTGTCCAGAGTATATTCCTGCCAGTTCGGTCAGGTGGGCGTTACATCATTATCATTAGCGTTCCGTTAAATAATATGACCTATGTTAAGCGATTTGAATCCCAACTGATCGGGAAAAAATCGCTCAACTTAGGTTTTAATTAATTGGATTAAAAGCTTGCCCTCAGCGAAATCATAAAATTCCTCCCCGGGGCTGATATGCCTGAACTGTAAGTGCGATAGCGCTGGTCTGTGATATTTTCCAGACCGGCTACTATTCTGAGGCTTTCGGTTAAATGATACATTGCTTTGAAATTCAGCGTGTACCATCCCGGAGCGTAGTGGTTTCCATTCCCGTCGGGGGCATATAGCTCGGGTTTACCCTGCTCGCTAACGGCCAGATCTTCGAACTCCACTTCACCGCTGTATTCGGTGTAAAATTGCAGGTTGATACCGTCAGTGCGATAAGATAGCCGTGATACTCCAAACCAGGGAGCAGCATGACGCGAGGGGCTTGTAGTGCCATCGTCGAGTTCTTCCTCTCCTTGCTGGTAATTAAAATCGCTTGAAAACTCGAATCCTTTGGGCAACTTAATTTCAATACCGGCCTGGAAACCGTAAACATTTGCTACGGCAGCATTTTGAATGGCTTGCACCTGGCTCATCACACCGTCATACAAAATGCTATCCCGCCCATTGAGGACATAATCACGTCTGACCATAGCATCCTGGAGATTGGTATAAAAGCCGGTGAAATCGATTTTGACCTTTTCATTGATCACTTTGGCAATTCCCAGGTCGGCGCTGTAGGCATATTCGGCCTGGAGATCGGGATTGGGTACCACCACTGACCCTGGCTCCGAGTCGAACACCTTGCCAACATCGTCCACATTTGGTGAACGGAAACCGGTGGAAGCACTGGCCTTGATCACCCACGAATCATCGGGACGATAGGTGAACCCCAGGTTACCGGTTAAGGCACCATTATTTAGATTGGCTTTGGTAAAAGGAAAACCATAAAATGTGGTGTCGAATTTTGCATCGATGTTAAACTGATTATAGCGCAGGCCGGCTTGCAGCATCCATTTGTCCGATATCTCGTAATGATCGGTTACAAAAGCTGCATATGATGACCATGTAGACTGCGGGTAGCGTGTTGGCGCATCCATTTCGGCATTGGTGTTGATGTTGCGAATGAAGGCCGTGGAATTCACATCGTTTTGCACCCATTCGAAGCCATAGATCAGCTCATTGCGCTGGCTCAGCGATTTATTAAAATCAAGGTTAACCGAGTAGGCATCGATCTTTTCGATGCGGTTTCGTTGCTCCGGGTCATTTAAGGAGCGGTCTATGCGGCTTTCCTCGAAATACTGTTGAGCCAGCCTGATGGTCATTTTATTATACAAGGTGTGACTATTCTCATGTGTGGCCGTCAGTTTGTTCATCAACCATTTTTGCGGGCCGTAATCCCATTGGGCGTAACGCGGATGGCTATCCCTGAACCGTAAATGCCGGTCGAACCGGCCATAAGAAGATGTTTCGGAATAATGGAAGCCATACTTCAAATCCCAGGCTTCATTAGGTTTATAGCGCAGCTTCTGCATCATGTTGATTTGCGAATAGCCCGAAGGACGCTGTATTTCAGGGTTTTTGTTTCGCACCACCACATCGGTGCTGTCGATGCGCTCTATGTAATAGGGTTTCAAATAGGCATCGGGGCCATGTGTTCCCATCTTCAAATTCCCGTAATTATTAGTGCTGATACTGGTGACCATGGCCCATTTCTTCCAGCCTGCATTTACATGGAAGTGAGCGGTTTTTTCATTATTGGCCGATGAGTACCGGGTTGCGGCTTTCCCACTGATCATTGGTTCATCCTCTAGTGAGAACTGTGGTGTAAGGGTTTGAAAGCTCATCACGCCACCAATGGCGTCGCTTCCATAAATCACCGATCCGGGGCCAAAGAGCACTTCGGTGTTTTCAATGGCATAGGGATCGAGGGAGATCACGTTTTGAATGTTACCGCCACGAAAAATGGCAGTATTCATCCGTACCCCATCAATGGTGTATAGCAAGCGGTTGGTGGCGAAACCCCTGATCATCGGGCTGCCGACACCCTGTTGACTTTTCTGAATAAACACTTCACCTGATACCCCCAGCAAATCGGCAGCGGTTTGCGGATTTTGCAGGGCAATTTCCTTGGGTGAAATGGTGGCGATTTTCGATGGAACATTGTTAAGGCTTTGCTGCCAACGGGTGGCCGATACTACCACGGCATCCATGTTCAAGGGTGAATGATCCAGCTCGACGGTAAACGCTTGCGATTTGATATCGGTATAGCTCATTACCAGTGTTTTATAACCCAGCGAGCGTATCTCTATATGTTCGGCTCCTTTGAAATCGGAAATATCGGCCTGTCCTTTTGGATTGGTGGTGACGAAGGCCTTGGGATCATGACTGATCAAAGTGACCAGTTCCAGGGGCTCGCCGGTGTCATTATCTTTAACGGTTATTGTTTGGGAATATGTGTAACCCATCACACCCAACAATAACCCTAATATCATCATCTTCTTCATCATATGAGTAAATTAAGGTTAAACAATAATCATTGTCCCCAAACCTATGCCGGTGATATCAGTTCTGATTTGAACCATCCTTAAAATTCGATTACCGAAAAAAAGCGGGGACTTTTGCTGCACGTTAAATTAAGTGGCCATAGATTAGTGCCAAAATACTTCTGCTTCAATCGAACTAATTAACTAATTAACTAATTGACCAATTAACCAATTAACCAATCATCCCTGTATAAGGAATATAAATTGCCAAGGTTGATATGAAACTGTCTTGTAAAATCTATAACCACAATGTGCGGTTTAACCTTTGGGTGGTGGTGTTGGCGGTGGGAATGATCGAGAAGTATATGATTCAAAATAAGCGAATCGGACCATACCGGTGGCCGGATTGTGCGATGAAAACCAAATGGGTTTTGGCCCCCAGTATAGAGACTTATAAAAGTTGGTTAATTGCTGTTTTGTTTCCTTTCTCTGATTATTATTGCCCAGTGCATGGGCGACAAGCTTTTTCAACTCTTTGTTCAGCCTTGTTTCCTTATAATCCAACCAACACCAGTAGTAAGCCGTGTCACCTTGTAATTCAGTTTTTACGATGTCGTACATCCGGTCATCATATTCAAATTCCTTGCTGTGCTTCCAATTCAATAGCTTTTGTGAGTCGTTTTTGGAAAATTTCAGTAGAATCAGCTCGTTCTTATCAACACCGGCAACCAATTGTTGCTTCACCTCTTTTTTGGTGATCGATTTCTTATATTGCAGCCAGGTATATGTAGCAATAATGGGGGCTGCAAAACAAAAGATCAATACTATGCCGGCTATTTGTCGTTTCAAAGCGCAGTAAAATTATCGGTTCAAATATAGTAATAAAAAACGGTTCAGGTTAAACACTGTGCATGAGCTAAAGTTTGGTCTTTATCACCGCCATCTGGTAAAAAATTCTTGGCAAAGTTGAAGGTCATGTTTACTTTTGAAGAAAATCATACTTATGCTCGACAAAATCAATATTGAAAACATTCTTTTTTTGGATATCGAAACTGTCCCGGCTTACCCGAATTACAGCGATATGCCTGATAAGTTAAGGCAATTGTGGGATAAAAAGGCTGGAAAGATCAAAAAGCAGGATGAAGAAACTCCCGAGGAGTTGTTTCCCAGGGCAGGCATTTATGCAGAGTTTGGACGCATTATTTGCATTTCGGTGGGATTTATCAACAATGGAAACCTGCGCATCAAATCCTTTTATGGGGATGATGAAAAAAAATTACTACAGGATTTCGCCAAGCTGCTTAACGATTATTTTACCGCCCCGAATAAGTACTTGTGTGCTCATAACGGCAAGGAATTCGACTTTCCATACATTGCGCGGCGCATGTTGTTGAATGGCATCGCCCTGCCTTCCATCCTCGATTTGGCCGGTAAAAAACCCTGGGAGGTCGCTCATCTCGATACCATGCAGCTTTGGCGTTTTGGAGATTATAAAAGCTATACCTCCCTCGATCTTTTAACCACTATCTTTGAAATTCCCACCCCCAAAGATGACATCGATGGCAGCCAGGTAGGCCAGGTATATTATGAAGAAAACAACCTGCAACGAATCGTGGAGTACTGCCAAAAAGATGTAGTGGCGATTGCGCAGCTGTTCCGCCGTTATCAGGGTAAGCCCTTGCTGTCGGAAGAGCAGGTGCTTTATAAATGAAAATTGAATTCGAGTGTTTTTCTTCAAGACTAAAAACATCACTCCTCATTCATTGTTTACACTTAATAATCTAAACCTAAACTTAATCATCAACATACTATGAAAAAGACAACAATCATATTAACAGCGCTATTGCTGGGCTTTATGGTATCAGGATATGCCCAGATGACCCTGCACAATTTTAAAACCGAAACCATTAATGGCAAAAGCTTCGACTTTTCGCAATTGAAAGGAAAGAAGGTATTGATCGTGAATACCGCTTCAAAATGTGGTTTTACGCCGCAATACGAAGGCTTGCAGGAGCTGTATGAAAAATACGGCGGTGAGGATTTTACGGTGATCGGTTTTCCGGCCAACAACTTTGCCAACCAGGAACCCGGCACCGATGAGGAGATCAAGGAATTTTGCACCACCAATTACGGGGTTACTTTCCCCATGATGTCGAAAATTTCGGTTAAGGGCGACGATATGCATCCCATTTACCAATGGCTTACCAGCAAAGAAAAGAACGGTAAGATGGATTCGGAGGTGAAATGGAATTTCCAGAAATACCTCATTAATGAAAATGGCGAGCTGGAAGATGTGGTTTATACTAAAACAAAACCCACGGATGAAGTCATTATAGGATGGATTAAGGAATGATGTTTGCCAGGGGTAGCATAAAACCCATTGATGAAGTTAGCAGACATTCCTGAAAGCATGGTGCTTGGAGCATGGAAGTTCAAAACTTCATGCAAACAGCCCTTCGCTTCATGCTGTTTTACAATTTTTACAGGTATAATTACCTAAAACAAAAAAGGCCGGATAGAGCATCCGGCCTTTTCTTTATAAGTCTTGCCAAATCAAAATTACTGCTCTGCCGTAATTCTTATCCTCAGTGCAATATCATCGTGAATGTATTTATTCTGAAGGTCATCAAAAAAGGTTCTTGAACCGTAACGCACATTCCATTTGCTGCGGTCGATCACAAAACGGTCGCTTTCGGCCTTGATGAAATTGCCGACAAATTCGATGTGAGCCGGAAAGGTGATGTTTTTGGTGCTATCTTTCATGGTAAGATTACCGGTAACCTTATGTGTGGCCTTGAAATCATCCGTGGGCTCTGCTTCCTTTAAATCAGTTATTTCAAAAATGGCAGTGGGGTATTTCTCCACATGGAAGAAGTCGGATGATTTAAGATGATTCTCCAGTTTAGCTCTATCTTCCGGGTTTTTAATATCATTATCTTTAATGGAGGTCATATCAATTACAAACCGGCCGCCTACAATTTCGTCCTCCTTTACTTTAAAGCTACCTTCCTTTACATCAATTGTCCCTTGGTGTGAGCCACCCGGCTTGCTTCCTTCCCAGTTGATCATACTTCTCCGGGGCTGTATGCTGTAATCAATGGCGCCTTCGGTGCTTGTTTTTACTTCTTTTGCCTGTGTGGTTTCGGCTTTTTCACCTTCGGGACCACCGCATGATGTAATGGCCGCAGTAAAAAATAATAGCATGGTTAGTTTTCCTAATGTTCTCATATTCATCTTTTTTAATTGTTATTATGTTCAATTATTTTAACTTTTCTTTGAACAGGAAATATACGTAAAAGTTCAACACCTCAATACACTGATGTGGTTTTTTTAAGATTAATCAGTACAGGACTCCGGGACAAAAGATTCCGTATTTTCGCGCAAAATTTAAAGCTGTTGAACAGGAAGATACTCAATCTGGCTGTACCGAACATTGTCACCAATATAACCGTACCCTTGCTGGGATTGGTTGACTTGTCGTTAATGGGGCACCTCGATTCCAAGCTGTACATCGGGGCGATTTCATTGGGCGGAATGATCTTTAATTTTATTTACATGAGCTTTAGTTTTTTGCGCATGGGAACCAGCGGTTTTACAGCACAGGCTTATGGGACACGCGATTTGAAGGAAATGTCGATGATACTGTCGCGAGCTTTACTCATCGCCCTGTTGATCAGTTTAACGCTTATTATCCTGCAAAAGCCCATTGTTCAGTTTGCTTTCTTTATTGTGAAAGGAAGCCAGGACGTGGAGCAACTGGCCCGGTCATATTTTTATATACGTATTTGGGCTGCGCCGGCTACCATGGGGCTTTATGTGCTCACCGGCTGGTATATCGGCATGCAGAATGCCCGTATTCCTATGTTTATTGCCATTACTGTTAATTCGCTTAACATAGGGTTTAATGTGTTTTTGGTTTATGTGATGAACATGAAATCCGATGGTGTTGCCCTGGGAACAGTCATGGCACAGTATTCAGGATTGCTGCTTGGCTTGTTCTTCTTTCAAAAGCATTACGGAAAGCTCTTTAAGCACTGGAAAAGAGAAGCTTTGCTCAAGTTTTCGGATTACAAGAAGTTCTTTATGGTCAATAAAGATATCTTTATCAGGACTATTTGCCTCATCTTTACCCTTTCATTTTTTACTACCCAGTCGGCCAATACCAACGATACCATATTAGCAGTAAACACTTTGTTATTCCAGTTCTTTCTCATTTTTTCCTTTTTTATCGATGGTTTTGCCTACGCTGCCGAAGCCTTGGTTGGAAGATTCATAGGTGCTAAAGAAAAGGGCAATCTTAAAAGTGTTATCAGGCTTTTGTTCTTTTGGGGGGTTGGATTAAGTATTCCATTTTCTTTGGTATATGTTTTTGGCGGGAAGTACCTGTTGTATTTCCTTACAGATAATGAAACCGTGATCAGCCAATCCATGCCATATATGTTTTGGGTAAAGATACTTCCGCTTATCACCTTTGCGGCTTTCCTTTGGGATGGCATATATGTGGGGGCCACTTCCTCGGTGGCTATGCGCAACACCATGCTGATTGCTACCTTGCTGATCTTTTTGCCCTCCTACTATTTATTAAGGGGGCCAATGGGCAATCACGGCTTGTGGCTGGCGCTCATCCTGTTTATGATCACCCGTAGCCTGGTACTCACTTTGCTGGCAAAAAAGGCGGTGCTGACAAGGGCTTTTGAATAGCTGTATTAAAAGAATTGACTCTGATGGTACACAATAGATTCCATGAAGCGGTTAAGCTTTAAACAGATTTTCCGGAAAGACCAAGATAGGAGAGAAGGCTTATCAAGTGGATCTAATATACTCTCCTGTAATCAGTCAAACCCGTAACTATTTCCAGTTTCATAGTAATAACCTCTTCCAATAATAAAAACAGAGCTTTGGGCGTTTTCCTTATTAATTTGAACAACAGCTATTGTATTCACCAAAACCATATCCTGTGAAGAAAAGAGCAATTTCCATCATTCTCGCCATGACATTTATCACACTTACATTTAACCAGGTAAATGCCCAAATCGGTGGCGATAATACGTATGAATTCCTAAACCTGGGCAATTCATCACGCGTAGTAGCTATGGGAGGGAAGTTTTTGGCTATCGATGACAATGATATTACGCTGGCTCCCAATAATCCCTCGCTAATAACGCCCGAAATGGATAATAACCTGGCCTTGAGCTTTGTGGACTTTTACCAGGACATTAACTATGGATTTGTTTCATACGGAAAACACTTCAATAAGTTAGGGAGTTTTGCCGCCACTATGCAGTATGTGAATTATGGAAGCTTTACTTATGCCGATGAAGCCGGGGAACGTTATGGCAATTTCACGGCCGGTGAGTATGCCTTAAGCATCGGTTGGGGTCGTCAGCTTGATTCGCTGTTTTCAATCGGGGCTAATTTTAAAACCATTTACTCTTCCCTTGAGGCAAATTCATCTTTTGGGATTGCGGTTGATATAGCCGGATCTTATTCAACACCCAATGATTTTACGGTTTCGATTGTTGCCCGGAACATAGGCACACAGTTGACCACCTACCTGGACAAAACCGAACCGCTTCCATTTGAGTTGCAACTTGGTTTAAGTAAAAAACTCGAGCATGTGCCGTTCAGGTATTCCATTTTGTTAACCCATCTTGAAAAGCCCGATCTTACCTATGACGATCCTACCGACCCCGATGATAATGTGGACCCCCTGACGGGAGAGCCCCTTAACGATGAAAGTTCACTGGAAGATATTAGCGATAAGGTTTTGCGGCATGTGGTTATTGGCGGTGAATTTACTCCTACCGATAATATTAGCTTACGCATCGGATATAATTACCGTAGAAGGCAAGAGCTAAAAGTGGATCAGAAAATAGGCACACTTGGATTTTCATGGGGAGTCGGTATCAAAATCTCGCGTTTTCAATTTAACTATACGCGCTCAGCATACCACTTGCACGGTTCCCCAAATTATTTAACGGTTACCACCGATCTGGGGGCCTTTATGAAAAAACGGTAAAAACTACCGCATATCAATCACATCCACATCCGGATGTTTTTCCTTGTTGAACGTAAAATCATCTTCACTTACATTCACATTGGGCTTAAAAGAATTAACCTGGTAAGTATAAACGCTATTGCTTTGATCATTGACAGATAGGCTTAATACCTGCTTTTTTCCCTTATCGATGGTGATCTCGGCTTTTTCAAAAGGCTGATCTTCTTTGGGCTTTAATTCAATCACCTGCACTTGGCGGCCTTTGTATGTAGTTTCGTCAATCAGTTTCGATTTGAAATCCTTATCATAGGTATCGAGTAATTGGGTTGGTGCTATGGAGCCTTCTCCGGCCTGTGCATTATTTACTTGCACTTCGCGGGCATCTTTCAGGTAAGTCCAAAGTGTTTCACCGTTTGAAATGATAGTTTGTCCGGCAATATCGAGGCGGTATTTATCACCCTGGGCAAGCAGAACACCATTGAAACTGTCGCTGATATTGGCGGCTTCATTTTCCATACGGTAGGTAAATTCAATCTTGATTGAATTATATGATTTGGTCTTTTCGGATACTTCCTTTAAAATAGTGGTTGCCATTTTGTTTGCTGACTGTGCCTGGCTTAAGGCTATAAAACTGAACAATGCGGCTAAAACAATTCCCAATCTCTTCATATACTTCTTTCCTTAATTATTTATTCAGGTTATTCAAATGTTGTTCCAAACTGTATTCATCCTTTATTAATACTTCACGGGCTTTGCTACCTTCAAACGGCCCTACAATCCCTGCTGCTTCAAGTTGGTCGATAATGCGGCCGGCGCGGTTGTAGCCAAGTTTTAGTTTGCGCTGGATAAGCGATGTGGATCCCTGCTGGGTAGCCACCACAAGCCGGGCTGCTTCTTCAAAGAGGTCATCGCGTTCATCGGAGCTGTATTCGGCAGTGTCGCCACTTTCTTCGCCTTCATAATCAGGTAACAGAAAAGCTGAGGGAAATCCCCGTTGAGCGCCTATAAATTCGGTTACCTTTTCCACTTCATCGGTATCGATGAAAGCGCATTGCAACCGGGTTAGCTCCGACCCGGTGGCCAACAACATATCACCACGGCCCACCAATTGATCGGCTCCGCTTACATCGAGGATGGTGCGGGAGTCGGTTTTGGAAATTACCCGGAAAGCGATTCTGGCCGGGAAGTTAGCTTTTATGGTTCCCGTAATAATGTTCACCGATGGACGCTGGGTGGCAATTACCAAATGTATTCCAACTGCCCTGGCCAGTTGGGCCAGGCGTGTCAGTGGCATTTCAATTTCCTTACCGGCTGTCATGATCAAGTCGGCAAATTCATCGATTACCAATACGAGGTAGGGCAGATAACGATGTCCTTCCTCAGGATTAAGTCTACGGGCAACGAACTTGTGGTTGTATTCTTTAAGATTTCTGACCTGTGCATTTTTGAGCAGGTCATAGCGGTTATCCATTTCTATGTTGAGCGAGTTGAGGCTTTTTACCACCTGCCGTGTATCGGTGATAATGGCTTCTTCAGCTTCGGGCAGTGTAGCTATAAAATGCCGTTCGATCTTGGAGTATAACGAAAGCTCCACCTTTTTAGGATCGATCATAATAAACTTTAACTCCGAGGGATGCTTCTTGTAAATTAAGGAAGCAATAATGGCATTCAATCCTACTGACTTGCCCTGTCCTGTAGCGCCGGCCATCAGAATGTGGGGAAACTTGGCCAGGTCAGTGATAAAGCTTTCATTGGAGATGGTCTTTCCAATGGCAATGGGCAATTCGTATTTGTTGTCGCGGAATTTGGATGATGCCAGCAAGGAGCGTATGGAAACTATTTCCGGCTTGTTATTGGGTACTTCTATGCCAATAGTACCGCGACCCGGAATGGGTGCAATTATTCGTATCCCTGTTGCAGCAAGGCTTAAGGCAATATCATCTTCCAGGTTTTTGATCTTGGAGATGCGAATGCCCGGTGCCGGCACAATTTCGTACAAGGTGATGGTGGGCCCGATGGTGGCCTTGATCTGTGTGATCTTAATGTTATAATTATTAAGCGTGTCGATGATGCGCTTTTTATTAGCCTTCAACTCCTCGCTCTCAACGTTAATGGTTCCATCGCCCCGTTTTTCCAAAAGATCGAGTGTGGGGAACTGATAATCCGAAAGATCGAGTGTGGGGTCATACGGGGTGTCGAGCGATTGCCGTTCGCGTTTACCGATGGCGGTATTCCCATTGTCGTTTACGTCCTCGGAAGTTTCGGCTTTTTTTACCGTGAATTTAATCTCATCTTCCTGATCGTCATCACCTTCCTGCTCTTGATCCTGTGAGTCGCTACTTGTCATCTCTTCCTGCTCATCCGGATGATCGATCGGCTTTTTTGATATCTTTTTACCCGGTTTTATCGGTTCGGTGGTTTCGGGCTGATCTTCGTCATCAACAGCATATTCCTCAACATTATATTTACCGGGCTTATGATTGCTGCCATTATCGCCGGGGCTTTTCGTTTTTTGTTTTTTACCGGCCGGGGTTGTTGCTGTGTGCACCGGTTTCATCCAACGGAACGGAATATTATAAGCAGCTACCAGGAAACTCAAAAGCAAAAAGAGCAGGATCAAACCGGCTCCGGCCATCCCAAAAACGCCCTGCAGCCACTGACTTCCCTCATAACCAAATACACCACCAAGAATGGCGTAATCCGAGTTATGAAAAATAAACCCCAGGCTTACCGAAATCCATACCAGGAAAAAAACCGAATACCTAATGGTTTTCCATAAGGGGAGAAGACGAACTTTCAGCATCCGCCAGCCACCGATAAAGATCAATAGGGCAAATAAAAGTGACGCTATTCCGAACCATTCCTTTATAAAAAGATGCGATAGAAAGGCTCCGAGGCGTCCCATCCAGTTATGCACCTGTTCGGGATAATCCATAAAGATGGTGTTGAAGGTCACCCCGCTGGTGAAGGCTTCATCACTACCCCAGGTAAACCATGATTTAATGTAGGAAATAAAGGCCAATACCATAAACAGTGAAAACACGATCAGGAATAAGCCGGTTATTTTCCTGGCCTTATGACTTTTGAAGAAACCCGGCTTGAAGAGCCCCGGCTTTTTGCCAGTGGTTTTCTTTCGCTTCCCCTGTTTTTTAGAAGAAGCTGTTTTAGCTTCGTTCCTATAAGTATTTTTCTTCTTTGCCTTATTTCTTTTAAACATGGAGTTGAATTAATCGGCGCAAAAGTACAAAAAATAATAATCGGCCGGCTCCCTTATTGTTCGGCAACCAGCTTGTATAACGCTATTCATAAAGGTTGCAGGAATAGGGTCTACATTCCGCCAAACCGGTTCTTCAGTTCTTCTTCGGTTACCTTTTCGTAACCTTCGGGAATATCGAAAACCTTGTCTTTAATATTTTTTCGTTCAACTTTTGAAGCTGTAAGATGCATGGTAAGGCGAGCGGCATCAAATTCATATTCAAGTGGAAAACCATCCACCTTTTGCATTACATTGCTTGTTGCCAGGAAGTTGCTGCCCAGTTCTTTGTTAATCCAGGCTGTATAGATTTGTTCACCATTTTCTTTTTTCTGGGTAATCTTGACTTTACGGGCTTTGTAACCGGCAATTTCCTTGGTTTCATCAAGGTGTTCAACCTCGGTTTCAGGGGCATTTTCCAACTCTTTTTTTATTTCACCGGCGCTTTTTGTAATGTGAAACTTTTGTCCCATCAGTTCCATCAACTGATCTACTTGGTTGGTTTCGCGATTGGTAATAATGGTTTGGTTGTACATGGCCGAGCTGATGTCGGATTTTACCATGTTACCTTTAATGTAAACCGTCATGCCCATGGGGAGCTGACTTTTAATTTCGTCACCGAAATCGCTCTCGGGATAATCAATGGTATAAAATACCACGCC
This sequence comes from Bacteroidales bacterium, assembly GCA_021740045.1. GTDB lineage: Bacteria > Bacteroidota > Bacteroidia > Bacteroidales > JAIPAP01 > JAIPAP01. Next base: position 39,633 of record JAIPAP010000008.1, on the reverse strand, counting down.
TTCGAAACCTTCTTTGGAACCTTTTTTGAAAATGCTGCAGCTTTGCATAGCCAGCACAAAAATGGTTGCCATAGCAATTAACGTTAATTTTTTCATGTTCGGATAAATTTAAAGTTAATACAGATTACCCGTTGTAATCCATAAATCTACTGTATTGTTCTGAACATCTTATTCCACCTGATCTTACCACCAAATAGCGGATCGTTGGGATCGAGTGACAGCCACACAAATACCGCCTTACCTACCACATGATTAATCGGCACAAAGCCCCAGAAGCGGGAGTCGGCCGAGTTGTGCCGGTTATCTCCCATCATCCAGTAGTAGTCCATTTTAAAGGTGTAATGGTTGGTTTCTTTACCGTTGATAAAAATCTTATCGTTTTCTATCGCAAGATCATTATTTTCATAAACATCAATGATGCGTTCATAAAGCGCAATGTTGGCAGTGTCGAGTTTTATGGTTTTCCCCTTTTCAGGAATAAAAATAGGTCCATAGTTATCAACATTCCATTTGTAATTAGTATTAAACGGGAACAGATAAGGCTCCCAGTAACCATTGGGTTTAATAACCTTTTTAACCTGTTTTACATTTGCAAAGCGCTTCATCCGTTCGGCATTCCTGTTGGTAAGGGTCATAATATAATTACCCGGGGAGCCCATCATTGAATATTCTGTGATGCCGTATTCCTCCAGCCTCCTGGTGTTTAGCGGAGAACCGTTGGTTTGGACATTGTACTTAAATTCCTTTTTGCCGGGTGTTTCCGAACGCTCGCCGTTAATGTAGATCACCTGATCGCGTATCTCAAGGGTGTCACCGGCAACACCTACGCAGCGCTTAATATAATTTTCGCGTTTATCGATAGGCCGGTAAATGATGTCGCCAAAATTTCTTTTATCATTTCTCACCCGTTCTCTTCCATACTGTCTAACCAGTGCGTAATAACTTTGATTGGGATGTTTCAGGGCCACGGTGTCACCTGTCGGGAAATTAAATACCACCACATCATTGCGTTTGATGTCACTGAAACCTGGAAAGCGGTAATAGGGAAGCTTTACCCATTCCACAAATGATTTGGTGTTTTGGGTTAGTGGCAAGGTATGGTGCACAAAGGGAAATGCTACAGGGGTGTTGGGAACCTTCGGGCCATAGCTGATTTTGCTAACAAAAAGAAAATCACCCACCAATAATGATTTTTCCATCGAGGAAGTGGGAATGGTGTATGCCTCAACCAAAAAGGTGCGAATAATGGTGGCGGCGATCACAGCAAAAATTATAGCATCGATCCATTCGCGGGTGGCGGTCTTTTTGACCTTTTCGCGTTGATCGGGGTCAACGTATTGTTCATTGGCCGATAATCCCAGATAAGGCAGATATATGTATGGGAATAATACGGCCAGGGCTTGGTTTCCCAAATCATATTTGTGATAACACTTGGCCGTTTCCACGATCAATAAAAAGATTACAAAAACATTAATAAAAGGGAAGAGCAGGAAGATATACCACCAGAGTGGTTTTTTTACTACGCGCAACCAGATGTAATAATTATAAAGAGGGATTACCGAAATCCATCCGTCGTATCCTGCATTTTCGAATACCTTCCAGTTCAGTACCGGGAAAAATACTATTATGAGCAGCGAAATGGTTACAACAGCCATGTTTATTATTTAGTTGATTTTATGTAACAAAAGTCATTGAAAACAGGCAAAGATAAAAATGTTATTTGTTAAAAATCATTAACGGGCAAAAAGCATATCCTTCATTTCAAAAAAGCCCTTTTTCTCCTTAACCCATTCGGCAGCTACAACTGCACCCCTGGCAAAGCCTTTACGATTTTTTGCCTCATGTTTTATCTCAACACTATCTACAGCCGAATCGTAAGTGATACGGTGTGTTCCCGGAATTTCGTCCTCACGTATTGATTTCACGGCCACTTGCCCGGGATGTTCGCTCTTTTCTTTATTCCATTCCGATTTTCGTGCCAATTGTTTGATCATTTCGTTGGCGAGGGTGATAGCCGTGCCACTTGGGGCATCGATCTTATGGATGTGGTGAGTCTCGGTTATTACCGGTTCATATTCAGCATACTTATCCATTAGTCCGGCCAACTGTTTATTCAATTCAAAAAGAATGTTTACCCCGATGCTGAAATTTGAAGCCACAAATAGGGTTTGATCCTTATTACGGCAGTGTTCCTTAACTTCCTTCAAACGATCGTTCCAGGCAGTGGTGCCAACAATAACCGGTACGTTTTTTTCAAAACAACGATAAATGTTCGTTACCACTGCATCAGGCCTGCTGAAGTCGATGGCTGCGTCGCATTGGGCGAGGCCTTCCTGTTTTTCATTCCAGTCATCTTCATCATCTATTATGAGTGCAATTTCATGGCCGCGATCCAGGGCGGCCTTTTCAATTTCCTTACCCATGCGTCCATATCCTAAAACAGCTATTTTCATCGATCAATTATTTATTTTTAAGGTTAAACTAATGCCTCCGTATGGACGCTGATTATACCATTGATTGTTAATAGCAGGTCCGAGTTCAAGGGTTAGGTCATCGCTCACATTGTAATTGTAAAAATGTGCATCCACAGCGGCATCCATTATATTGATAAAATACCAGATAGCCGAAAAAATGTAATTCAGCTCCATATTGCGCCTGTAGTAATCGCGTCCGCGTTTCAAGGCGTCTTCATCGTAACGTTCAACATAGGGATTATCGGTGGGCTCTTCCTTTTCATTCACAACGTACTCGTATGCATTACGAAATTTCCGATATTCATCGGTATTGGTTTTAATAAAATATCCCAGTGTGCCAAAGCCCGCATAAATAATGGGAATTTTCCAGTATTTTTTGTTGTAGGCTTGTCCAAGCCCTGGAAGCGCCATTGAATAGATGGTGGCTTTATGGGGGGAATGCGGTTTTACGGTGTCGTTTTTCACGTCCTTCTGTGCAGGCTTTTCTTCACCCTGCGCCATCAATTTATTACCCGGAATAGCGATGGTGAAAATTGCAATGGTAAGAACACAGATCAGTTTCCCCGTAAATCTGCTCCAATCAACTCCGGAAATGTTGCCGCTACCTGCAAGTTTATTCTGCAATGCTTATTGATTCTGTGACTGTTCCTCGAGAATATTCAGGATTTTCTCAAGCTCATCGTCTGATTTAAAAGCAATAACGACGTTTCCTTTTCCTTTATTATTTCGCTTTACCTGTACTTTCGACTCAAGATGGCGGGAAATCTGGTTTACAGCTTCACGGTATTTTTCAGGCAATGGCTGGTCGGTTCTTTTTTTACCGGCTGCCTTTCCGATTTTCTTTCCTTGGTTCGCTTCCCGCACCAGTTGTTCAACTGCCCTAACGGAGAGGTCGTTCTCAACTATTTCGTCGAGGAGGGCCTCTTGGTCCTCGGGTGTTTTAACGTTGATGAGCGCCCGGGCGTGTCCCATGCTGATCTTTTCATCTCGCAGCGCTGCTTGTATAGCTACCGGCAGCTTTAATAAACGCAGGAAGTTGGTAACGGTAGTCCGGTTTTTTCCAACCCGTTCACTCAGTTTTTCCTGGGTAAGCTTACACTCCTCCATCAGACGTTGATAGCTCATGGCTATTTCCATGGCATTGAGGTCTTCGCGCTGTATATTTTCAACCAGCGCCATTTCGAGCATTTGCTGGTCGTTGGCAACCCGTATATAAGAAGGTACTTTGTTAAGCCCAGCCATCTTGGCCGCTTTCAGCCTGCGCTCACCCGATATGAGCTGATATTTATCGTATCCTAACTTACGAACTGTAAGTGGCTGAATAATCCCTTGCTCGCTGATGGAATTGGCGAGTTCCTCAAGTGCCTCGTCTTCGAAGCCTTCACGGGGCTGGAAGGGGTTGGTTTCTATTGAGTCGGCAGCCAGCTCGGCAACCGCTCCAACAACATAATTTCCGGAAATATCACTGGAAGTGATATCGGTATCCGGACTCTCTAAAATAGCGCTTAGCCCTTTTCCTAAAGCTTTTTTCTTGGCCATTATTCACTAAAATTAATTTGCTTTTCGCTGTTTTTTACGTTGGTCATATCGTTATTCTGCAGGATTTCGCGGGCCAAATTCAGGTGATTGACGGCCCCGGTGCTATTAATATCATGCATGATGATGGTTTCGCCGAAACTGGGAGCCTCACCCAACTTGGTATTCCTGCTGATGATGGTTTCAAAGACCATGTGCTGGAAATGGGTCTTAACCTCATCGATAACTTGGTTTGATAAACGAAGGCGCCGGTCATACATTGTAAGCAGTATGCCTTCTATATCAAGATTGGCGTTGAGCCTTGATTGAACGATCTTAATGGTGTTCAGAAGTTTACCCAAGCCTTCGAGGGCAAAGTATTCACATTGTACCGGAACAATTACCGAATTCGATGCCGTTAAAGCATTGACGGTAATCAGGCCCAGTGAAGGTGAGCAATCGATAATAACAAAATCATAATTGCTTTTAACCTTATCAATAACCCGTTTCATCATGTATTCGCGGTTGGGCATATTGATAATTTCAATTTCGGCTCCCACCAGGTCAATATGAGCCGGAATGAGATCGAGGTTGGGAGTATCGGTATTGAGGATAATATTTTCCGGCTCAACCTCATCGATAATACATTCATAAATGCTGGTTTTAATGGTTTTGGGATTAAAACCTACACCTGCCGTAGCATTAGCCTGGGGATCGGCGTCTATTACCAGGGCTTTATATTCCAATACTGCAAATGCCGCTGCCAGGTTTATGGCAGTTGTGGTTTTTCCAACGCCACCTTTTTGATTAGCAAGAGATATTACTTTACCCATGTTGTTAATTTTTCTAAAAACTTAGTTCAATAACTACAAATTTACAATTTTAGCATTGCGGATTCCCTTAATTGCCTGAATGTTGAAAAGTTTTGTATTAGTTTACTGGCTGACAAAGATATAAAAAACGGGGCGTGAAAAATTGTTAACAACTTGCTTGGTAACTTTTATATGATAATAGGTAGATGAATAATATATGTTTTTAATAAACAGGAGATGAGGGTTTTACAAGAGTATACAAATACACAATAATTCAACTGACACATAAAAAAAGCTGTCCGTTGATGGGACAGCCTTAAACTTAAGCATTCATGCTATTCATTTTTGTTATCCTCTTCACTATCGTTTTTCTCGTCCTGATTTTCATTGGTGCCAAGATCGTCAAAATCCACATTCGTATGTCTTTTGAGCGACAGGTCTTCATCAGATTTTGGCTCTTCTTTTGGCCCGTTTGTTTCTTCTGGCTTTTGTTCGTCGGGGGCTTGCGCTGATTCAATAAAGTCAACGGCTGATTTTAAGCCGTTGGAAAACTTTTCGAAGTCTTCTTTGTAAAGAAATAATTTGTGTTTCTCGAAGTAGAATTTTTCCTGTTCTTTATTAAAACGCCGCTTACTTTCAGTAATGGTGAGATAGTATTCACCGGCACGGGTTTCTTTAACATCGAAAAAATACGTTCGTTTCCCTGCTCTTATCGCCTGTGAAAATATCTCCCTTCTTTCATTACTTTTATCATTCTCCATAGAAATACTCCCAACTGTTTAGTTTGAAATCGTCCTCACCTTAATTGGCAAAGTTAAAAAATATATCAGAAAACAAAATTCTTTATTTATATATGTTAATCTCCTGTTTATCCTTTAATACAAAGCTATTGGCATTATATTAACGATACTTCCATTCAAGAATTTCATACTAATAAATATTCAATTCACTATTTGAGGTTTAATAATGGCTAAGCTATTGACTGTAAATGGTAGAAATAAAACGAAAACTCCATAAAGGTATTACCTTCTTTTTTGCATCCAACAAATTATAGTTAACAGTGTTTCCATTGAATAAATAAAAAATTACTATAGATTTGCAGCGGTTTTAGATGAGGGAATTTAATAAATAGTGACTAGTTCATTTACATTATGGAGTGGAGGTATGTTAAGTAGAAGGCACTTAAGAGTTAAAGCATTACAAGCTATCTATGCATTTCACCAAGCCGGGGGGACTACAATTGGTCAGGGGGAAAAGCAATTACTAACGAGCATCGATAAGATCTACGATTTATACATATATCAATTATCACTGCTCATTCAAATTATCCGGTTTGCCGAAAAACGAATCGAGGAGAACAAACATAAATATCTTCCTACTGAAGAGGATTTGAACCCCAATACTAAGTTTGTTGATAATCAATTCATTAACCAGCTACAAGATAACCTTGAGTATAGGCGGAAGGCGGAAGCCCTTAAAATTTCATGGGCTGATCATACGGAGATGATCAGGAAATTTTATAATCAGATAAGGGAAAGCGAAGCCTATAAAGAATATATAGCTTCGGAAAAAAAGAGTTACCAGGAAGATAAGAACATCATTCTTTATGTTTTTAAAGAAATAATTGCCCCATCCGATGATTTGCGTGGTGTGTATGAAGAAATAAATATTCACTGGGGAGATGATTATGATACGGTTATCATGATGATTATCCGCACCATAAAATCGTTTAAAAAATCGGATGATGAAACAACCCCCCTGCCAAGGCTTTATAAGCCTGTGAATGATGAAGGTGTTAATGAAGATAAGCAGTTTGTGATAGACCTTTTCCGAAAAACCATTATCAACAGTAGTGAATACGACAAGATAGTTGAAAATTCGGCTAATAACTGGGAAATTGAACGTATTGCATTAATCGATACTATTTTAATAAAGATGGCCATTGCCGAACTTTTGCATTTTAAAACCATTCCGGTAAAAGTAACTTTGAACGAATACATAGAGATCTCGAAATTTTATAGCACACCCAAAAGCAAGATGTTCATCAATGGTATCCTCGACCGGATCATTGCCGAGTTCCGCTCGGAAGACAAGATTGTTAAGATAGGCAGAGGGTTGATCGAATGATGACGGAAGATCAAACAACATATCACATACGTGAATACTGCCCCGGTGATTTTGGCGCTGTTGAGGAGTTGTGGAACTTAACCGGCATAGGCGCCCGCTGGCGGGGCGATACCCCCGAAAGCATTGAGGCAACACTCGAAAAAGGCGGGGAGTTCCTGGTGATGATCGATGGCCGGAATCAACAATTGATGGGTACCTCCTGGATAACAACCGACGGACGTCGTTCATTTATGCATCATTTTGGGATACACCCCGATTACCAGGGAAAAGGTTTGGCCAATATCCTGTTGGAAAAATCGCTGCAGTTGACAAGAGCCATGGGTTTGCATTTGAAGATTGAGGTTCATCAAACCAACGAAAAAGCCATTAATTTATATAAAAAGTACGGGTTCAACTATTTGGGTGACTATAACGTTTATATTATCAAGAAAAATGATTAGATGGGCTTTAATTCCGTTCCGGGTAAAAATATTATTTTTGTTTGAATGATAAATATGATTAACTAATGCACAAGAATTTTTTCAAGCTGCTGACTATGCTATTTGTTGCCGCTATTATGATGTCGTGCGGTAACAATAACGATGAACGTATTTCCACCGAGGTGGTGAATAACCCCAACTCGGCCGAGGGTAAAAACAATAAAGCCGATCTCCCGGAGATCACTTTTAAAGAAACTGAACATGATTTCAGAAAAGTGATCCGGGGAGAAGTGGTTTCCTATAATTTTAAATTTACCAATACCGGGAATGGCAATTTGCTTATTTCCAACGTAAGCACTTCCTGTGGCTGTACGGTATCGGAATATCCTGAAGAACCGATATCGCCGGGCGAGGAAGGTTATGTTACCGTTACCTTCGATAGTAAGGGGCGCAAAGGGTTCCAGAATAAATCGGTAACCATTCTGGCCAATACCCAGCCCAGCCGGACTGTTTTAAGAATTAAAGCAGAAGTAATAATACCTTAAAAAAATTGAATATGAATTTATTGAACATTTTGTTATTTTTTCCTCAAGGAGGAGAAGGAGAAGGCGGAAGCGGTGTTGAATCGCTCATCTTCCTGGCATTGATCATTTTGGTTTTCTACCTGTTTTTCATTCGACCGCAGATGAAAAAAACCAAGGAGCAGAAAAAATTCAGAGAATCGGTTAAGAAAGGCGACCGTATTGTAACTATTGGTGGCCTTCACGGGAAAATACTCGAGGTGCGCGAAAATGCCTTCATTATCGAGAGTGAAGGTACCCGGTTAAAGATTGAAAAGTCGGCTGTAAATGCCGAGGCTTCACAACAGGGGCAGGGGCAGCAGGAGAAACAATAAGTTTGCTTTCCACGCATTTCGCTTTTAATTGTTTGGTGACCAAAAATACAAAGTGCTGTGAAAGTTGAATTCGGCAAGTTCTTCACACGTGTTAGAATTAGCCTTGCCAGAAGGCTCCGGGTTCAACTTTCGGTTTTTTTGGTGTGCCTTTTCATTGCAGTTGGTATTTGGCTTATAATCAAGCTTTCGAAGGAATACACCGAACCGCTTAAATTTCCGATAGCGTATTCAAACATACCCGAAAACCGGATACTTACAGGCAGCATAGACAGCACCTTAAGAATTAAACTAAGGGCTACCGGGTTCCAGCTTTTATCATATATGTGGTTCGAAAATGGCGATACAGTTCGTGTTGACTTATCACAGTTAAACCTGTTAGAGAAAGATGAGCATTTTGAGGGGTATTTCACTAAATTTAAGTTAAATGAAATGGTGAGTAATAACCTTCAAATTCCTCCCAAACAAATTGCCTCGATTAAACCGGACACCTTATTGTTTAAGCTGCATAAAACCCAAACCAGGATTGTTCCCGTGAGACTTGATCTTGATTTGAGCTTTGCAAATCAATACTTCTTATACGATTCACTGGAGCCGAACCCCAAAACCGTTACCATAACCGGGATAGGAGAAGATGTTGAAAAGGTGGAACATATTTTCACCCAAAAGAAAAAGATCAAAAACATTCGGCATGATCGAACGGTGCAGGTCGATCTTAAAATACCGGAGGCAAAGAAGCGCCTAAAATTGAATCCTGAAAAGGTTACCGTGGACATTAACGTGGAAACTTATACCGAATCAACTATTCGCGTTCCCATACTTCATATTAACGAGGATACAAATTTCAGGATCAAAACATTTCCGCAGGAGGTAGAGGTCACTTTCCTGGTGGCCTTAAAAGACTATCGAGATATAGAATCCTCTATGTTTTCCCTGGGGGTGGATGCCCAAATGGGTTACATGACTAATACAAAACAGCTTAAGGTAAAAGTGATCGATAAACCCGGAAATGTGCGGATTACAAACATTAAGCCTGGCAAAGTCGAATACATTATTCTCCAGTAATAATCTATTTATTATGGTAAAGATTGGTTTAACCGGAAGCATAGGAAGCGGCAAAACAATTGTTGCTAAAATATTTAAAGCTCTTGAGGTGCCCGTTTATCAGGCCGACGAGGAAGCAAAGCGTTTTCTGGAGTACCCGGAGGTTATTGATGAAATAGTTAATGCCTTTGGCAATACGATGTTAACGGCCAATAAGATTGACCGGAAAAAACTTGCTGCTGTGGTTTTTAGTGATCCCGACAAGCTCGGAAAACTCAATGTCATCATCCATCCCTATGTGAAAGAAGATTTTCAAAAGTGGTGTGAAAATCACAGTGATGAACCTTATGTGGTTCAGGAAGCCGCTATTTTGTTCGAGAGCGGATTCGACAAGCTTTTCGATAAGATAATAACCGTATCGGCCCCCGAGCATGTACGTATCGAGCGGGTTATGCATCGCGATAGTATTTCAAAAGAAGATGTACTAAGCCGCATGCGAAACCAATGGTCAGATGCAGAAAAGGTAAAGCGGGCCGATTATGTCATAACCAATGATGAAGAGCAAATGATCATGCCGCAAGTGCTTGATATTCATGAAGAACTTCTTGAGGAAGTAAATTTTTGATCAAAGCGCTTTTTGTTATGAAGAATCGTTTTTTATGCCTTGTATTAGTCCTGACGTTAGGAGCAGATCATGATTGCCTCTCTCAGCACATTATGAATAATGACTTATCAAAAAATCATTGGGAGTATAGGCAGGTAGGAACCAAAGAATGGAGGGATGCTCAAATTCCGGGCACAATCCACACACACCTCATGTCAAATGGTATGATCGAAGACCCTTTTTACAGGTTGAATGAAAAGGATGTGCAGTGGATTGATAAGGTTGATTGGGAATACCGGACATTTTTTGCAGTTGATCATCAAACTTTTTCCAGATCAAACATCATACTTCGGTTTGAAGGCCTCGATACCTTTGCCGACATTTTCCTAAACGATAAAAAGCTGGGATCGTCCGATAACATGTTCCGAACCTGGGAGTTTGAGGTTAAACCCATGTTAAATACAGGTAAAAATGAGCTCAGGGTTTACTTTCATTCTCCTATAAAGAAAGGCCTGGAAAAACTACAAGCACATCCATACCCTTTACCGGCCTCAAACGATCAATCGGAGCGGGGAGGCCTTGGTGATAAGAAAGTAAGCCCGTATGTTCGAAAAGCACCTTATCATTTCGGGTGGGACTGGGGTCCGCGTCTTGTAACATCCGGAATATGGCGGCCTGTAAATCTTATAGCCTGGGACAAAATTCATATACAAGATATTTTCATTATCCAGCAAAAAGTTAACCGGCAGGAGGCCAAGCTGAAAGCCAGGCTGGAAATTAGCTCGAAAATTGATCAGGATGTTGAACTCTTCATTAATGTAAATGATAAACAATATCATCGGATTATTGTAAGGCTTGAGGCGGGGAATAATTTGATTTCGGAGAAGTTTGTCATTAAGCAGCCTCAATTATGGTATCCCAATGGCTTGGGCGACCAATATTTATATAGCATTGAAGCCATCATCAAATCAAATGCCGAGGTACTGGATAAAGCTGCTACCACAGTAGGATTAAGGACTGTAGAGCTTGTGCAGGAACCCGATGAGGATGGCAACGGCCGTAGCTTTTACTTTAAGGTGAACGGCATGCCGGTGTTTGCCAAAGGGGCCAATTACATACCCAATGATGTTTTCCTGCCGCGGGTTTCGCCGGAGAAATATGAACACATTATTAAATCTGCTGCCGAGGCTCATATGAACATGCTTCGTGTTTGGGGTGGTGGTATTTATGAAAATGAACTGTTCTATGACCTGTGTGATCAGTATGGTTTACTGGTTTGGCAGGATTTTATGTTTGCATGCAGCATGTATCCGGCCGGTGATGAATTTATTGAGAATATAAGGCAGGAGGCTATCGATAATGTGAAGCGCTTGCGCAATCATGCTTCCATTGTCCTTTGGTGCGGTAACAATGAAATCCTCTCGGCTTGGGCCCCCGGCAAGGAAGACTGGGGATGGGGCTGGAAGCAGCGCTATCGGAAAGATGAACGGGAAGAAATATGGAATGCCTATGAGCTGATTTTTCATCAAATTTTACCAGAGGTGGTAAAACAGCATGCTACAGGAACGGATTATTGGGCTTCTTCTCCAATGGAAGCCGATCATGCAATCTCACATAATGAGAGTAAATCAGGTGATATGCATTATTGGGGCGTTTGGCATGGGAAACATTCCTTCAGCAACTTCAGGAGGTATATCGGGCGGTTTATGAGTGAATATGGTTTTCAGTCTTTTCCCATGATCAACTCGGTGGAGCGTTATACCCAAGCGGTAGATCATGACATTGAATCGGCGGTGATGATGGCCCATCAGCGCAGCGGCATCGGAAACCTCCGCATCAAGAGCTACATGGAGGATCATTATAAGGTGCCTGAGGACTTTAGCGATTTTCTTTATGTTGGCCAGCTACTGCAAGCCAAAGGGATGAGAATGGCGGTGGATGCCCACCGGACGGCGATGCCCTATTGCATGGGAAGTCTCTACTGGCAGCTAAATGACTGCTGGCCGGTGGCTTCCTGGTCGGGGATTGATTATTACGGCCGGTGGAAGGCGATGCATTATGCGATGAAAGAAACCATGAAACCATTAACCATAACCAGTTTTATTGAAAATGATACCATAAGGCTAAACCTTATCTCCGATCTTTATGAGAAAAAGAAAGTCAATGTTCATGCGCAGTTGATCCATTTTAACGGAAATAGGCGCTGGGAGAATTCTTGGGAAGAAAAAATAAGCTATGGTAACTCAAAAGAGATTACGGCGGTTCCCATCTCTTCTGTGATTCAAGGCTTGGATACGAGTGAAATAGTTTTGCATATACAAGCTAAGACCGGTGAGGAGAAGGTAGATGAGGATTATCTTTATTTTACTGAACCAAAAAACCTTTCACTGCCTGAGGGGCAATATGATATGTCTATAAGCGAAAATGAGGGGGCATTCAAGATTCTTATCAACAGTAAAACACTTATTAAAAACTTGTATCTATACCTTGATGAAGCGGATGCATATAAAAGGTTTAGTACAAACTATATGGATGTTATGCCCGGAAACCCGGTCGAGATTTCCTATCCTAAAACAATGCAATTGGATGAATTTAAAAATAGATTGAAAACCAAACACCTGGGTGGTATTCGATGATCACATCCCCATGCAGATCATTTGCATTCCAATAATACCGGTAAACATAATGATCTTTGTAATATTCGAGCTAACGTGATATTGTTCCTTTACCGATGAGCTGTTGAACTGGAAAAGCAATGAAATTGCCGGAATGGTTACGACGATTCCATAATACCATACAGCCGCCAGAAAGTTACGCTGGAATAAATGAGTAATGCCATAAACCAGTAACCCAACTGCAATAATAACCAGTATTGTGATTATGATGCGGGTGGTTTTGGTTCCTGCGACAATTGGCAAGGTCCGGCAACCATTTTGAAGGTCACCTTCCATGTCTTCCAGGTCTTTTATCATCTCGCGAATAAAGGAGAATATAAAGGCAAAAAGGGCGTAGGCCCATACGAATGTGTTGATCACCGGAACGATATGGGCTGCTTCGGTAAAAGCTGTTGGGTGCATCCGCAGGTTCATAAATTCAAACAACCATACCATTAATACGATCATGGCCGATAAAAAAGATATCATCAGGTTGCCCCATAACATAATGCGCTTATAGCGTAAGGAATAAAACCAAAGCATAAGCGGAATAGCAATGAAGATTAGTCCCATTTTCCAGGAATGAATACGGTAAGAAAGATAAAGACCGATAAGCACACCCACAATATTTAACCCCCAATGCATAAATATTGCCCTGTTGAAGGGGACCTTTCGCCCAACAACTACTTTTTCCGGCTTGTTAACGCGATCGATGCGGAAATCGAAATAATCATTGATAACATATCCGGCCGAAGCCATGAGGACGGAGGTTAGCACCAGAAGAAAAAATGCCAGGTTGTCCATTTGCAGGTCAACACCCATTTTTTCATAAAAAGGCTCGATTATACACCACCGCAGCATGTATTGGGTCAAGACGATAATGACCAGGTTGGGCAGCCGCAGTAATTTAAGGTATGCCTTGAATTTTTCCATCAGTTTTATGTTGACCGGGTTTTACTGGCATCGTCGATATCGGCCAGCCAGTTACCCTGTACTTTCATGACCTGTTCAACCACATCGCGCACACAGCCTCTACCGCCGTGATAATCTGAAATATAATGCGAGATGGCTTTAATCTCTTCGGCAGCGTCGTAGGGGCAGGTGGCAACGCCTGTTTCCATCATCGGCAAAAGATCGGGGATATCATCGCCCATATATAGAACTTGTGAGGCGTCAAGTCCGTTATCGTTAAGATACTGCCGAAACACCTGTAGTTTGTCTTGGGCGTTGAGGAAAAACTCAGTGATGCCCAGTTCCCTGAAGCGCTCTTCCATCGATACCGATCGGCCACCGGTAATAACCACAACACGGTATCCTTGCTTCAATGCCCGTTTTATCACGTAACCGTCCTTTACATTAGCGGTGCGCAGGGCATCGCCGTCTTGCATCAGCAATATAGTCCCGTCGGTCATCACACCATCATAGTCAAACACAAAGGTATTGACGTTTTTAAACAACTCTTTATAATTCGTCATAATCCCTCACACTTTCACGCGCGAAAATAGTCAAATAAAACCAATAAGGAAAAACATCCATCGGGGAATAAAAAGCAACATTACCAGATGGTGGTATGGGATAGATATCATGATAATACATACTGCCCGCCTGGTTCAACTCCTTCGGAGTTGTAGGGTAAGGCTATGTTTTGCCACAGGCTGCCGCCTGTGGTTAATGCTGTTTAATCCCTACGGGATTTGCGGGATACAGTCTTCATACTACATCATCACCTAAAACAATGAAGGATTATCAAATCAGGGGATTATGTAAATCAATGCTGGATGATGGGATTTACTTTAATAATGCTTGATATGGTTGTGCTTTTACTTTCGGGGTTGACTAATTGCTAATACCATTAAGCGCCATCAGATATAAGAGTTACACTTTTTCAGTGTGTACCATCGCCGAAGGCGATAAACGGCATTAACACCAGGCGGTAGCCTGGTGCAATGAGGCTTGTCACCTTTACCCCGGAGGGGTAAAACTTCCTTGTTTATTCAAGATAGCTATTCCACCACCGATACCTTTTCTTCTTCGGGAAGCTCTATCTCAGGTTTTTCAACTACATCTTCTTCCACACGGAGGTTATCGATTATAAAAGTCTGGCGATCAGGGGTGTTGCGCCCCATATAAAAGGATAGTATTTCCGGTATCTTTGAATTACTTTCCAGGATGACGGGCTCCAGGCGCATATTAGGCCCGATAAAATGCTTGAACTCACCGGGCGATATCTCACCTAATCCTTTAAAGCGTGTGATCTCCGGGTTGCCTTTCAGTTCATTGATAGCTTTTTGTTTTTCCTTTTGAGAATAGCAGTATTTGGTCTTTTTCTTATTTCTTACCCTGAAAATGGGTGTTTGCAATATATAAAGATGTCCTTCCTTCACCAGGTCAGGGTAGAATTGCAGGAAAAAGGTCAAAAGCAATAAACGGATATGCATACCATCCACATCAGCATCAGTGGCAATAACAATATTGTTGTAGCGCAGGTTTTCAATGCCTTCTTCAATGTTGATGGCGGCCTGCATCAGGTTGAATTCTTCGTTCTGATAAACAATTTTTTTGCTCAAGCCATAAGCATTGAGCGGTTTGCCTTTAAGGCTGAAAACCGCTTGCGTGTTCACATCGCGCGATTTGGTAATGGAACCGCTGGCCGAATCCCCCTCGGTAATGAACAAGGTGCTTTCCAGGCGGCGCTCATGATTACTGTTGTAATGTATGCGGCAGTCGCGCAGCTTTTTGTTATGCAGGCTGGCTTTCTTGGTGCTTTCCCTTGCCAGCTTTTTAATGTTGGCCAGTTCCTTACGTTCCTTTTCGCTTTGAAGGATCTTTTTATAAAGCGAGTCGGCCACCTCGGGATTCATGTGAAGGTAGTTGTCGAGATTACGCTTTACGATATCGTTTACATAATTGCGAATGGTAGTTCCACCCGGTTCCATATGCTGTGAGCCTAGCTTGGTTTTGGTTTGCGACTCAAATACCGGTTCCTGCACTTTTATGCTGATGGCGGCCACCACAGATGCTCTTACATCCCCTGGTTCAAAATCTTTTTTATAAAATTCACGTACTGTTTTCACGATGGCTTCCCGGAAGGCAGCTTGGTGCGTTCCGCCCTGTGTGGTGTTTTGTCCGTTAACAAAGGAATGATATTCTTCACCGTATTGCTTCAGGCTGTGCGTGAATGCACATTCGAAATCATCTTCTTTAATATGAATGATGGGATAAAGCACCTGTCCGCCGTTGATGACCTTCTCAAGCAGGTCTCTAAGACCGTTCTTTGCCTTGAAGGATTTGCCGTTAAAACGTATGGTCAATCCATTATTCAGGAAGACGTAATTCCAAAGTTGTTTTTCAATATATTCGGGGATAAAGTGGTAATCGCCGAATATTTCCGCGTCGGGAATAAAGGAAATAATGCTACCCCGGGTAAGGTCATTATTCTCCACGCTGTTGTCGCTGGTTACTACACCGCGTTCAAATTCGATTATTCGTGTTTTACCGTCGCGAACACTTTGAGCCTTAAAATAACTTGCCAGCGCATTAACAGCTTTGGAACCGACACCATTTAAGCCCACGGCCTTTTTAAACACTTTAGAATCATATTTTGCACCCGTATTGATTTTCGATACACACTCGAGGACTTTGCCCAGTGGCATACCACGGCCATAATCGCGGATGGTAACCTGGCGGTCGTCAATGGAAACGTCTATGGTTTTCCCATATCCCATCACAAATTCATCAATGGAGTTATCGATCACTTCCTTTATGAGGACATAAATGCCATCGTCGCGGGAAGCGCCGTCGCCCAGTTTTCCAATATACATGCCGGGCCGGGTGCGAATGTGTTCTTTCCAGTCGAGCGAGCGTATGCTATCTTCATTGTAATTTTCTGCCATGTGTACTCCCGATTTTATATCCAGCTTTCAGCAAATTTAACGGACAATAAGGCCATAACTTTAGTGAGGCCGTAAGAGTTTTCAAAAACTTATTCACAATTGCGGTAAACGCAGTCAAAGGCGAAGAATTGCCTGCCGGGCTTATTTCTTAAGGACCCAGGCGTCGGGGTATTTATTTTTCAGCTTTTTGCGCATCGCCTCGGCTTCTTCCATTGTGGCATAACTATCAATGGCGATACGGTAGTTATTATCCTTAACCAACATCCTGGCGTTGGAATAGCCCTGCTTCCTGAGTTGCTCTAGCCTTTTGGTGGCATCATCTCTTCTTTTATAGCTATAAACAATTAAATAAAACAGGGGTTGATCTTTCGCCTGCACAGTGTCAGGTGTTTGATTGATTATCTGATTGGTGTTACAAAGTTTAACGGGCTTGTTTTTTTCCCTGGTTTCGCCAAACCAGACCGAAACATAATTTTCAAATATGCTTATTCCAATGGCATTCCAATTATAATTTTCCCATCCGGCCAGGTTGAGCAAAATACTTTTCGATTGATAATCCGATTGCCAAACCTCCATTACTGTTTTAACTTCAACCGGGTTGTTTTGATAATAAACCACTTCGTAGCCCTGCGATTCATAATCGGTGAGTTCAGAGGGTTTTTCAAACATGCAATTGCCATTTTCTCGGCTGTTATTATAACAGCATTGCGACCATCGTCCCTTACCCGACCAGCTATGGAGGCTGCAATTACCCCGGTGCGGCTTATACAAAAACAAATCCCGTACATGGGTTTGGGCCACATAACAAAGCGAGGCCGATAATGGAATTGTATTCAGGGCATTATCTTTACGATATTCATTGATGCTTTTCAGTAGTATTTGTTCTTGTTCATCAATGCAAATGTTATCATAAATAGCTGGCTCCTCCTTTTGGGCATGCGCTGTGCCCGATAAAAGGAAAGTTAATATGAGAAGACTGTTGAAAACTCTTTTCATAGCATGCTGTCATATGAAATGCAAAAATAAGGGAATTTTATTCACCTACGCTCGACCCTGAAATGCTTGATCTTATTAATGGAATATTGCGCTATTTTTTGTTTCCCGGTACTTAGCAAGATAATCCCAATTATCGTGATCACCCCGCCAATGATTTGATGTTCCATTGGCAAACTACCAAAATACACATAGGCCCCGATCAGGACCACGAATCCTTTGGTGCTTTTTATGATGGATACACGGCTGGCCTCCATGTATTTAAATGCGCTAAAAGTGGTGAAAACCGTCAGGAAAGGACCTATTATGGAGCCTATAGCCAAATTTAAGAAGGCAAAGCTTGAGACGTTGAAGGAATAGCCTTGGGTAAGCAACATAACAGTGGCAAACGTAAAAATGTAAAATACCCGGTTAAGCGACATTAATGCCGGGGGCACATTTTTAGCCGTTTTCCTGACCAGGATGGAAGCCAGTGCAAAAAACAACGAAGCGATTAAAACATATTGGGTGCCGTCAATAAAGATATCGCTCAGTGCAGTTTGTTTCTTATAGCTGATCACAAAGGCCCCTATTAATATTAAGAACATCCCAAACCCTTCCCATATATTAAAACGTTCACGCAAAAAGGATATCCCCAGGATGGTTACGAATATGGGCCCAATATTACCCAAGAAAGAGGTTACCGAAGGATTTTCGATGGTTTTGATGGCTGCAAAAAAGGAGGTGACGCCCACTAATTCCAAAAGCGCAACGCCTGCCAATATGCCATAGGAATGCCTGAAAAAATGTTTTACAGATGTCCATTTGCATGTGTTGGCTGTATAAATCACATTCCAGATAATACCCATACCAAACCAATAAAAGCCGAATTGAGCCAGGTGAAGCTCATTTAAAGCTGCTTTGCTGAAAATAAACACACTGGCATTGGCCAGTGTAGCAATGGTTACAAAAAAATATCCCCTGAAACGCTCACTTTCCCACAAGTTCATTACATTAATATGGTTTCAATAAATATTAACAATTAATTAGCAATTTAGAACTTTTGTTCATGAAAGAATTATTCTATCTTTATTTTCATAAATCATCAACTTAAAAAATATGTCTATGAAAGCATTACGTGTAATCGGTATCATTATTTTGATACTCGTCGTTATTGTACTCGTTGGGGCATTATTCATGCCAAAAGAATACCACATCGAACGTTCGGTAACCGTAGAAGCCTCGGCACCGAAAATTTATATGGAGGTGGTTAACTTTAAAAACTGGACCGATTGGTCACCCTGGCATGACAGCCTTATGGAGTATACCTATAAGGGTGGGTTTATGGAAGAAGGTAGTATGCAACAATGGGAGCATCCCGAAATGGGAGGGGGATCGCAAACCATTCTAGAGCTTGATCCACCCAAGTTTATTAAAACCGAATTGATTTTCGGCCCAAGGGGGTCAGCCACAAGCACCTGGTCATTCGAGCCGGTTGATGAAGGAACAAAAGTAACCTGGACTCTTGATGGATCGCAAGCCTATCCCATTGGCAGATGGATAGCCACGCTTTTTATTGTTCCGATGGTGGAGCAAAGTTATGAAACCGGTCTCAATCAACTAAAGCAACACGTTGCGGGATCCAAAGAGGATTTTGGCGATATCGAGATCAAAAAGACTACTTTGGAAAGTTCTAAGCCTATGATCAGTATGAAAGATTCAACTTCTATGGATAAGATACAGGAGACCATTGGACGTATTTATGGAAAACTGGGCGAATATGCTGCCAAAAAGGGCGCCAAGCCTGCCGAGCCTCCGGTAGTATACTGGCATAGTTTTGAAATGGATCAATATGCTGTTTATGAACCGGCTTTTATTCTCAATAAGAGAATTGAAGGTAATAGCAACATTACTTCCGGAATGACCTATGCCGGCGATGTTATTATGACCAGGCATATTGGTTCCTATGAAACTTCCGACCGGGCCTGGTATGCGCTGGAAAACTATGTTGAAACCCATAAGATGGAAATGACCGGCTCTCCCTGGGAGCAATACATTACCGATCCCATGAGCGAACCGGATACAGGCAAATGGATCACCGATATTTATTTTCCTGTACGGATGAAATAAAAGATAGGGGGTTTTACCCAATTGTCGCAAACCACCGTCAGTAAAGTTCAATATATTGGTGGTGGATTTAGTTTTTGATAAAAGGAAAAGCGGCTTATTTATTGAATGCTAAGGTATAGCCAACAGTTCTGTATAGAACAGCCTCATCTCCTCCGTTTCAGAATTACTTTTACCTCTTTCACAACAAATTCCCAATCAGCTTTACTGATAAGAAATTCACTATACTTCACATGAGCATATTTTACAAAAGATATCAAAAGGTAAACAAAACTGATCAGGTAAGCGATGGAAGCCGTAATTCCGGCTCCGGCAAGGCCGAATATAGGGATTATGAAGAATCCTGAAACCAGGATCCCGATTAAACCAATACCGGAACTGATGGCGTTGTATTTTGGTTTGCCTATACCTGAAAAATAGTGACTAAAGATCATGTTGCAGGCAATAGCAAGCACCCCTGGCGCCAGGGCATACATAACCTGCTTTACCTCGCCGAATTCTTCTCCGAATACAAATTGGAAAAACTCCGCTGGCAATAATAAGATAACGGCCAGCATTAAAAGGGTGATCAGAAAGGTGAATTTGATAAAACGCAGGGTAATATGACGGGCATAATCCGGGTTGGTTTCATTTACAATACGGGAATATTGAACCAACGAGACACTTTTACCCACCAACCACATACCTTCCGAAAGTTTAACACCTACTGAAAACCTTCCCAATGCTCCTTCTCCAAGAAAACGCTCCACAATGTAATAGGTCAGGCGATAGTTGAGCATTTGAAAAATGGCTGCCACCTGTACCGTTGACCCGTATCTGAGGATTTTTCGCAGCATACTCCTTAGGTTGGGCAAAGTAGAAAACCGGATATAGCGCAAGGTAATTACAAAACCGGTAAGAAAAGCCAGTGAGTAGGCCGCATATTGGGCATATACAAAGGCCATCACCTTTACATAATCGATAAGAAAAATGGTGACGCTCAATACGGCAAGCAAGGTGGTGATTTGCAATACCTGAATGATATTGTAAAATTTCACCTGCTCTTTGCCCAACAGGAGTGATAAGTTTACGTGTGACCACGAGAAAATGAGCGACAGGATCAACACATGGAGGCTGAATCCATCGGGAATTAGCTGAAGTAAGAAAAGAGTGGCTGTTCCGGCAGCGGAGATCAAAATGCCCCATAAATAAGCCAGCAGCATCAGGTGAAAAGTTTCCATGCGTGGGGCAAAATAGGCCATTGGTGCTCCCCCGATGATGTTACTCACCAGTTGGATAAGCGTAATGGCCAGCACGATCAGTTCCACTTTCCCCAGCCCGATATCACCGAGCATTTGTGCGTTTATGATGACCACCACAAAACTCAATCCCATGTGGATCACCCGGGCGCCTGCCGTACCAAGGATCTTTTTTAGCATCTGAAGTTATTGAACATAAAGGTTTTCACAAAAAGCAAAGATAGGAGAAATTCGAGGACCTCAATGTGTTGATGTGTTGATGTGATGTGAGGATGTGTTGATGTGAGGATGTGGAGAAGTGTTGATTGGAAAAATGAGCAGCTCAACTGTATAATGATTGCATACGGTTGCAGGAACAATGAATCTGTAGAATTCACTAAGTTTGCATGAGCTAAATGCCGGTGCTATGAAAAAGATCCTTATCAATTTGCTGGTTCATTACCTGGAAGCGGTCCAATATATGGTCAACATCCGTATCATGCGCCATAAGTTAAATCGTTATCAGCATTTGGCCAAAGGATGTGTGTTGGATGTGGGAGCCGGAGACCGGCCTTATAAAAAGTATTTTAAATATATTGATCAATATCTTGCCACCAACACAAAGCGTCATTATTCACAAGAAGAAATTGAGCAATTGGAGCCTAAAACGGATTACTGGGTCAATGACGGCGCCTCCCTGCCTGTTGGAGATGAGAGCTTTGATGCCGTGCTGTGTTTCCAGGTATTATCGGTCATAAGCGAACCAGCGCAATTTTTTAAAGAGGCCGGACGCATTTTGAAAAAAGATGGCATTCTTATGCTAAGCACTGATTTCCTGTATCCCAAATGGAGTGAGGAGGATTACTACCGTCATACGGATGCCAACCTTCGAAGGCTGGCAAAGCAAACAGGATTTGAAGTGTTGTACCTCGAAAGTTTCGGCGGTTTTTGGACCATGCTCCATAGCAACCTGATGCGCTACATCCGCAATTACCCGGATATTATCAAACAAAAGAAGTCGGTTTCCGGGAAATTATTCGGTATGCTATTCTATATCATCACCCTATTGGCGCTTCCTTTAATAAGCCTTTGGGGAATGATGATCTATGTCCTGGAACGAAACAAAACCAAGGATTTCGGTTTTACGATGAACAATATGGTGATATTGCGTAAGATGTAAAAATATAGGTGCACGCTGTTCTTCATGCTCCACGCTCCAAGCTCCATGCATTTTCTTTCCGCAGATAAGTTACTGATTCATGCTCCCTGATGGCTTGGCAGATATTTTCCAATACATTATCAGTGCAACTATCATCCCCACGGTGAATATTCCTCCCGCAATTTTAAGGGCATTATGAAGGCTGAAAAAATCGGTGTACCAGCCCAGTAAAGGACTGATAATGGCAAAGCCAATGCGGATAATGAAACTCCTTACCGAAAGCACAGTGGCCCGGATATCGGAAGATGTATGCCGGTTGATATAATCTTTAAGCACAGGGGTGGCAATTCCCCTTACCAGGTATATTCCAAAGAGTACTCCTATTCCCCACAGCCCGTATGAAAAGCCAAGCAAGATAAATCCGCCGCCTGTGAGCAGAGCAACGCCTAAAAGCATCAAGCCGGGGGAAATGTGGCGTTCCACTTTATAGGCCATAAATGCTGTTATCCCCACCGAAAGGTTTAATGCCGTCCATAAAATCCCGAACCATTCCAATGGCAGGTCCATTGATTTAAAATAAGGTTGCACGAACCAGGCAAGGGTAAGAGTAGTCATGCCGGCGAAGGCGGAGAACAGGATATAGGCCCGCAGAATCCGGCTTTCCATTAATGTATAGCGCATGGTGTTGAAGATGGCTCGCATGGAGGTTTTGGATATTTGCGACGATAAGCGTGGTTCCCATAAAAGCAACGCCGCCGGTATTCCGATTAATGCGATTCCGGTTTGGGCTATAAAAGGTAGGCGCAAACTTATGCCCGCCAAGAAACCACCTAAAATTCCTGCTGCGGCCTCCGAAAAGTTACCGATGGCAGTAATACGTCCTTCGAAGCGAGGGTAATGTGTTGAGCGTTTAATGCTTTTCAGGCTGTCATAAAGCATGGCCGAGTCGGCCCCGGAAATAAAGCTCATGCTGATACCAATCAATAATTCGGCAATTAAAAACATGACGAAACCATGAGCCATTGAATACGCCACAAACCCGGTAAAATTCAGGATGGCTCCAAGTATCAAGGTTTTTCGCCGGCCCAGGTTATCGGCCATATAACCGGATGGAATTTCAAGGACCACTACAGTAACCGCATTAATGGCCTTTAAGATGAAGATGTGCCGCATCTCCAAACCGTTGTCCTGAAAAAACACCACAATAATGGGCATAAAAAGCATGAACCATTTGGCGAACTTGAGCAAGTACAACAGGTAAATATTGGTTACGGCACTCCGCTTCATTTTTTTACGACAAAAATAGGGATTAAGAAAAGACTTCTTCTTCATTTGCTCAATACAATAAAATGCTAAACAATTGCGTTAGTAACGCAATAAGTTAGTATGATTGTTTCATTTGGATCGAAAGAAACAGAAAAGATTTGGCAAGGCATCCATTCCAAACAAATTCCGGTTGAAATTCAACGAATTGGACGCCGAAAGTTGAGAATGCTTCATAATTCACAAAACCTATCAGATTTAAGGATTCCTCCTTCGAACAGGTTAGAACGGCTGAGAGGAAAAGGATCAGAGTATTATAGCATACGTATAAATAATCAATGGAGGATAGTTTTTATTTGGCATAATAATAATGCCTATGACGTTGAAATAATTGATTATCACAAATAAAAGCAGAATAAAATGGAACAGCTACCAAATATCCATCCCGGTGAAGTTTTACAGGAAGAATTCTTGCTTCCTTTGGAGATTAGTGCTTACAGGTTATCAAGAGAAGTGGGGATTCCGCAAACGAGGATTTCACAGATCATTAAGGGAAAAAGGAGAATCACTGCCGATACCGCTTTAAGGTTTAGTGCTTTTTTTGGTAATTCACCAAAATTTTGGCTTGGCCTTCAGGATGATTATGATTTGGAAGAAGAAAGCAATCGAAAACATGAGATATTTAAAAATATAAGATCTTGGTTGTAGTAACCAGATCAATTTTATTGATAGCATGTAGAATCAAATGTTACCGTAAAAGGAAAACTTGGATTTTTTCTCCGGAAACCAATGATTAAAACACTATCTAACTCCTCATTAATCCTTCCTCCCCAGCAATCGTT
The DNA here is from genome assembly GCA_021740045.1 of Bacteroidales bacterium. Lineage (GTDB taxonomy): Bacteria > Bacteroidota > Bacteroidia > Bacteroidales > JAIPAP01 > JAIPAP01. The sequence goes on along the minus strand of JAIPAP010000008.1, from coordinate 15,619 downwards.
GCAATTTCCTTTTAAACTGTCCAATAAAGGCATAAGCAATAAACATATGCTTTTTACAATCAATTGCAGTGAAGTTACCCGAAGCACTGATGGTGTGTGTGCCCTTGTTGTATTTGGGATCAAAGTCGGGTTCGATAAAACGGATGGTCTCTTCCTTAAACGTTGATGGGGTTAGCTCTATAATCCGGTTTAAGGCGATTCTACCACCATAGGTCTGGGAGCCATCCTGTGCCGGGCGAACTAACTGGTCTTGCCATTTGAAAAAGTTTCCGGCCGGACGCGAAGAGCGGATATCGGTTTTAACGGGATTGTTGCGATGGGGTTGATAAGGGCCGGTCAGCTCCTCGGCATACCAGGCATAAAGATGCTCGCTGGAATAATTTTTCCGGGTAAAAAGCAGCCACCACCGCTTTTCCGATTTGAATAAAGTAGCATCTACAGCATCAATAGCATCCATCAAATCGGCTATAAACTTTAGCTCACCTTGCTCTTTATCGAATAAATAAAGTTCTAAAAAGCCTGAGTCTGCATTTTCGGGCAGGCAGTAGGTCTCATGGTTAACATTGAATAAATAGGGATAAGCCATATGCGTTTTCCGGCGGACCAACGGCCATTGCTGTGTAACTTCTTCATCCCTGATGTCCCATTTCAACAATTCAATACTTCCCTTCCCCTCGCTGTAATCAAAACGTTCACAGGTTATATACAGGTTGTCTCCGGATTTTTGAATAAAGGGATCAGCAAAGTACTGGGCTTCACCGGCATCGGGCAGCCAATAAATTTCATCGGCTTTTATGGAATTGTCCATTATTTCACCGGGGGTACGGCGGATTATGCCCACCTTCCATTTTTCGGCCCTGAAAAGTTCGTGGAGGTGAAACTTAACTTTATTAAGGAATAGCTTCCAAAGAAAGGTCATCATCTTCCCGTTGGAGGGAAGTTTATAGAGCTTACCTTTTTTGCCGGCATGGTTCTGTAAGATTGACTCTTGGGTTCCATGCACAATCGCCCTTGCCACTTGCAGGGGCCAATGTGCGGTGCCGTAATATAAATGATCGATATTGCCCGACCAGGAATGCATTTGTGTTTTAAACCATCCTTTTTTCAGTATCATTCCGGCATCTATTTTATCGGTGAGACGCTGCAATACGGCCGCGTTCACAGGATCATGGTAATAGATCTCCCAAAAGCCGGTGGGTACGCCCCGGTATTTCTCGGGATCATCATGATGATAAGACCAAACCCCATATTTGGGGACATTTAAGATTTCTCCTTTGATGATGGAAAAACCGAACCGTAGGATGAAATCCAATTGATAGCTTCTGATCTTTTCCAGGTCTTCTTCCTTGAAATATTCCCCGATCCCCTTTTTGTAGGTATTACATCCAACAACAGGGATGTCTTGTAACTTTTCAGATGAATCGACGGTATGTTTACAGGTGGGTTTTGAAAAATATCGTTGTACCAAGCGGTAAAGCAGATGCCGGTATGGATAGGTAGTTATTTTGCGCAGGAAGGGAACTTTTTCAACCGGTTCATCATTTCTGATCAAAAGCACTAATTGATACCCTTCATGGATCAAATCTTCAATGGCTTTCCATTGCCAGTGCTGAAATTCATAACCATTGCACATTACCCCGAAACGAAGGGTACCGCTTTCCTCCTGCAATTCACTCATAACTATTTTATGGATTTCATAGCCTTACCGTATAACTGTTTCAGTTGTAGTTCAACGGCATCACCGCTGAAATGTTCTTCGGCATATTTCCTGATCTTTTGCCGGTCAAATGCCTGGGCGTTATCAAGCATGTATTCGAGTTGCTCAAGCAGTGATTTTTCGTCGCCGGGATCCACCAAAAGTCCTTTTTCCCGATCAACGTGTTCGGGGATGCCACCGACCCTGGTTGCCAAAACAGGTAAACCGCAAGCAAAGGCTTCATTGATCACCACCGGGAAGTTCTCATAGTTGCTAAACATGACCAGAAAATCGGAATCCTGCATCTCCTCGGCAATTTCATCTTTCTCCATCAAACCGGTAAAATGAACATAACTACCTTCCAAGCACAATTCATGGGCCTTTTGCTGCATAGCTTCCAAGTCCATACCTTCACCTATCATCAGGCATTCAAAATCGCTTCGTTTTTCCGATAATCGACTCAAGGCATTCAACAGGCCCGAAATATTCTTCGAACGGTCTTCGAAACACGAAACATGGATCATTCGCTTGATCCTATGGCCGGTGCCGCCATTTCCGGGAGTAAACACTTTGGTGTCCACCACGTTATGGAGAATGGTGTAATTCGGATTCTCCAGCTTCCATTTTCGCATGGCATTCATCAAATTTTGGGTAACTGTTGATACTGCTGAAGCCTGTTTTACTACCAATTTCGTAAACCATTTTCGCCAAAAGCCTTTAAAAGTATCGGTAACCGGTAAATAGCGCGACCAATGTTCGGTAATGACATAAGGAGTAGCGCTCATCCATTTATAGAGCATGGCCAGCACACCCAGGCGCGTGAGTACATGTACATGAACAAGATCGGGCTTGCCGGTTATAGCCTTCATACGTTTGAGCCCTTGCAGGTGATGCCGGAGGTATTTATAACTTTTTAAGATTGGGTTTTTGGGATTTCGATAGTATATGTGCAACGTATGGACACCAGATTCAAGGCTTTCTTCCGTTTCAACATTTTGCTCCATTGTATCGTCAGGATGCACGTATATAACTCCCACAGTGGCGAACCGGCTTACCACTTCGGCGTGACGTTGAATAAAAAGCCCCGGCATGGGATCGGTTCTGTTGGGATACCAGCGTGGCAGATAAAATATGGTCGGTTTCTTTTTGCTGTTCATTCGGGAGTCAAAAATAAAAGAATTATTACTTTAAACAATTCCCTCATACAAACCGATGAGGTTATTTTTTTATCCCCGATGTTTCGGGGCAGGCGGTGAGCGAGAATCGCTCAATTTGGGTGATATTTACCCTGCTGAAAATGAAGAGGCCTTCACCAGCCCGGTAAATTTAGCCAAAGCTGTTGCGAAAGAATGAGGGCCGGCCTTCAGAAGTGCTTCCCAACCAACTCCACCGCATTCTTAAATCGTTGTTCCCACTGTCCTGAAACAACTTCAAAAGGTAGGTTACGAGATTGAAGTTCATGGTAATAAACATCGAAAAAGTATTCGCGTAAATGCGGGTGCTCACGCTGGGGATCGTCCTGCCAGGGAAGATCAACATTGCAAAGCAAGTACAGATCATACCGGTGATCTTCTATCCGGTCGAGGATCCATGGCGGGCAAGAATTGTATTTGTGCTCATACCATACCTTGGTAACGATCAGCTCGGTATCACAAAAAAGAAACTTCCTGGCCTTTTGCGCTATTTGTTCTTCCAGTTCCAACTGGCCTTTGGCAATTTTAAGGATATCTTCGGCCACATATTCACGATCCAGCCGGTTGATGTAGTCCCGGGCATACTCGGGCACCCACACGGTTTGGTAATATTCGGCCAGTCGCTTTGTCAGCCAGGATTTGCCCGTGGATTCCGGGCCCGTGATGGCGATGCGTTTGATCATACCGCTTCCTCCTGACGTTTAAAGTCCTTACTCCACTGCCGGTAGGCAATGATGGCCATGATGGTCATCACAAAGTAAAAACCGACGGTAAGATACAATTCCTTATAAATATAGATACCCACACATAAGGTATCGGTAAATATCCACACTGCCCAGTTTTCGATATATTTCCGCGCAGTCATCCAGGTGCCGGTCAGCCCTAGTGCAGTTGTTGCTCCGTCCCAATATGGTATATCCGAAGGAGTAAAGGTGAGGATATACCCAAAGAGTAAGGACATGGCAACTGTGGCAACCAATGCATAGATGAAGAGTTTTTTTGGAATATTGGATATCTTAAGTTCGGCCTCAGCGGACTCTTCACTACCTTTAACCCATTTATACCAGCCGTAGAAACTCATTATCAGGTAAAAAGCCTGGAGGGCCATATCGCCAAACAGGTCGGCTGAATAAAAAACAATAATGTAGAGGGTTACATTTACAATGCCCACCGGCCAGCACCAAATGCTTTGCCGTGCTGCCAGGATTACATATAAAATGCCCAGCAGCGAGCCGGCCAGTTCGATGTAATTTGCCAGAAGCCAATTTAAAATATCCTGCAACGTCTACTTCCTATTTTGGATCGTGTTTTCGTAAATCATCGTTCACCACTTTCAGCACAAACACCGAATCGGGCACCTCGAATGAACGTTTGATCTCCTCACTTAGTGCTTTCATTACCTCGTCGTAGGTGCCGAAAACCTGAGTGCTCATGCCGTTTACCCTGACTTCGATCGATTTACGAGCTTTCAAACGGTCGATAAAATCCTGTATCGGATTCAGGTATTCTTTTTTAAGCGGATAATAACTTATGTCTACTGAAATATTCATTGTGAAAGAATTTTATAGGTTAACTTTTTTAAATCAATGCCTCCTAAGTTTCCCGAACTCATCATTAACAGGTTTTTTCCCGGCCATGAAATATGCTCCAGCTCAGCTTGCAATTCGCGGGTATTTTCAAAAACCCGGAGGTTACTGTGCCCAAAGGCTTTGGCAACTTCATCTTTCGAAAGGGGCGGCAGGCGTTTAAGCTCCAGTGCATGCGGGCTGAAGAACACCAGGGCTTTGTCGGCAGCATCCATGGTTTGGGCATAATGCTTTAAAAAGTCTTTATTAAGACTGCTAAAGGTGTGCAGTTCCATACAAGCCACCAGTTCCCGATCAGGGTATTGTTCTTTAACTGCCTGGGTTGTGGCTTTCAATTTTGAAGGGGCATGGGCAAAATCTTTATAAATGGCCGTTTGATCGGTTTTATCAATCAATTCAAGACGGTTGGAGGCTCCTTTGAATGATTGTATAGCTTCGAAAAATTGTTCATCGGTGATGCCCAGGCTGTTGCATACGTGGCGGGCTCCGTTTATATTACTCAGGTTATGCCGCCCGAAAACTTCCAGTGGAACCTTGCTTTGCTCGGTTACCAGGAATGTGGTACTATGGCTGATCTCGAAAACCGGCAAATCATAAGGAATTTTATGTTGGATGGCCGGATTTGTGTTTTCACAAATCTCCTTTAATTCATCATCAGCCGAATAATAGATCAAGGTTCCAACCTCAGGGATGAGTTCGACAAATTTCCTGAATTGTTCCTTATAGTTCTCATAGGTCGGAAAAACATTAATATGATCCCAGGCAATGCCGCTTAAAAGGGCAATATGGGGATGATACAGATGAAATTTCGGTCGCTTGTCCAGGGCGGATGAAAGATATTCATCACCTTCAAACACCATCACGTCAGCTTCTTTGGTTAATCTCACCATCACATCAAAACCCTCGAGCATGGCGCCTACCATAAAATCAGCATTGATGCCCCACTGATGCAATACATGAAGGACCATAGCGGTAATGGTTGTTTTTCCATGGCTTCCGCCAATTACCACCCGTGTTTTGTCTTTAGCCTGTTCATAAAGATATTCGGGAAATGAGTAGATGGGCAGTTCAAGTTCCCTGGCCTTTAAAAGTTCCGGATTATCACCTTTGGCATGCATTCCAAGTATGATCACATCAATATCCCTGGTAATGCGCCGGGCATCCCACCCTTCCTTATGGGGCATTAAACCATGCTGTTCAAGGCGGCTGCGGGCCGGATCGAAAATTTCATCATCCGAGCCGCTAACCTGGTAGCCTTTACGTTTAAGGGCTATGGCAAGATTGTGCATTACAGCTCCCCCGATGGCAATTAGGTGAACCTTCATATATAAGGGTTTGCAGCAAAATTAAGAATTTCAGCACAGCTTATTGCGAAAACCTGTAAATTTGCAACTTCAATTGGTCACCAAATTAAGGATTTATGAAACTGACCCCCATCAATGCTGAAAACTGGAAAACCCATGGAGGCGTTGTATTCGAAAAGGAAGGTATTTTAAATAAGGCCGTTGAAGAACAATATATTTTGTTGTTTGAACATGATCATCAAAATGAATGCTGCACGGTAAAGCATACCGTTAAAGGCGTTCGGCTAAATGAAAGCTTCGCTTTGGATTCCATTTAATAATTTGGTTTGCCACTTTTGCGAAGGATGTATTAAATTTGTATTATGATAGATAAAGCGGACATAGAAAAGCTTAATCGAAAGTTTAACGGAAGCCCGGCAGAAGACATTCTGGAATTCTTTCTGCAGCAATATAAAGACAAAGTTATTTTCTCCACAAGCCTTGGTGCCGAGGATCAGGTGATCACTCGCATGATAGCTACCATCGATAAGGATTGTCGTATCATTACGCTCGATACAGGGCGTTTACCCCAGGAAACCTATGATACCATTCATTTTACCAATAACCGCTATGGGATCAATATCGAAATATTTTTTCCCGCTAATAAGCAGGTGGAAGAAATGGTGAATGAACGGGGCATTAACCTTTTTTATGAAAGTGTTGAAAACCGTAAGCTTTGTTGTCACATCCGGAAAATTGTTCCACTTAAACGTGCCATGAAAGGCATGAAGCTATGGATTAGCGGCTTGCGCCGTTCGCAATCAGTCACCCGCCAAGAGAATCAACTCCTCGAGTGGGATGAGCAGTTCCAGATATTAAAGCTGAACCCACTCATCGAATGGCAAGAAGAAGATGTTTGGAACTACATAGAAGAACATCAGGTACCCTATAATAAACTCCACGACCAGGGTTACCGGAGTATTGGATGTGCTCCCTGCACCCGTCCGGTTAGCAAATTCGAAGACGTAAGAGCCGGTCGCTGGTGGTGGGAACAACCCGAGCACAAAGAGTGTGGGTTGCATATTCATAAAAAGTAACTTTCCAAAAAGTTTGATAGATTGTTCTGTTGTTTCAAGCTACTATAGTTGAACCGCATAAAAGAATCAGGTTCCTGGAGGTAAAGCAACTTGGCTTCCCTACTTGTAACTTAAAACCTGGAACTTGGAACCTGAAACTTGAAACTTGAAACTCATTGCTACTCAAACCGTATAGCCTTTACCGGTGTGATCCGGGTAATGATGTAGGATGGAATTACCAGCATGGCAACGCATATAGCAAGTGTGCCGGCATTTAGGGCAAGAATGTGCAGGAGGTTTAAATTGATGGGGACAGTTGATACATAATACGATTCCTGGGATAATGTAATAAGTCCGAACTGCTGCTGTAAAAGGCTTAGAGCAATAGCGATAATGTTTCCCCAAAGTAATCCACGGCCAATGATATGGGCTGCATTATACAGAAATACCTGCCGTACCGACCAATCTCTCATGCCAAGGGCTTTTAAAATACCGATCATATTGGTTCGTTCAAGGATTAGTATCAGTAATGTTGAGATCATGGTGATGCCGGCTACCAGTACCATCAAAACCAGAATAATGATCACATTCATGTCCTGCAGATTAAGCCAATCGAACATTTGAGGATGGCGCTCCTTAATGGTTTGGGCATTCAATTCATAGCCAATGTTTTCATAAACTCGTGCTCCGAGCTCATTTAACTTATCAAAATCATTGATCAAAACCTCGAAACCGGCCACCTGGTCATCATCCCAGCCATTAAGCTTTTGTATATGCCGTATGTCGCCTATTACATATCGTTTATCGAACTCTTCCAGCCCCGTTTTATAAATACCGGCAATATTAAATTTCCGTCCCCGGGTTTGATTATTGATAATAAAATACATGCGGAGCGGATCACCTAATTTAAGCTTGAGAAGGGAAGCCAGCTGGGTGGAGATCAGCACATTGTTGCTGCGGGCCGAGTCATTCAAATCAAGAGTTTTTCCCTGTTTGATCTTCTCTTTGAAGAACGACCAGTCATAATCTGTGCCTACTCCTTTGAGCACTCCACCTTGTATTTGATCACGGGTTTTGATAATGCCGGCTTTGGTGGCATAAACCTGGATATTCCTGATGCCTTCCGTTTCTGTTAACGATGGATAAAACGGTTGCGATTTGCTAATGGGCACCGGTTCATAGGAGGTGTTGGAATCGAAATGGGTGATTTGGATATGCGATCCGAAACCAATGATCTTATCACGTATGGCTTGTTGGAAGCCGGTGACAATGGCAACGGCAATGATCATCACGGCCAGCCCGAGGCTGATGCTGATGACCGCCAGCCGGACGATGGGGCGCGAAAAATTAGCTTTGGCCGGAACCAATATTCTACGAGCTATGAATGTTTCAATATTCATCTGCAAACAAAAATAGAAAAAACAAGTGTGTATTGTGTTAATGAGAATTTTTAGCAGTTAGTATATCAAAAAAAGAATTGCAGAATTTTATATCTTGCAAGGCTTGAATTAGTGGAGATAAAAATGATCGTTGAATAAATAAAACATTGGTTATGAAAGGAAAAATAAGTTTGATCGTAGGGTTACTATTCCTGTTTGTATTCTCGACCATACAGGCACAGGAATCGGTAAACGATTTGAAGAAGCAGGTTAAAGAACTTCAGGAAGAGCTGAACGATATGTATCATAACTTTAACAAGCTGGAGAAAGGACAACAGGATATTTTATGGTATAAAAAAGTAGGTGATGTGGCTTATATCGACAAGGTGTATATTACCGGCCCACCGGAGACCAACATCACCAATCCCACAGCGATGGGTAAGGGCAATAAGCTTAAGTTTTATACTTACATGTTCATTCCCCGCACACTGGACCCGACAAAAGAATATCCCTTGCTGGTTCTTCCGCATGGCGGAGTTCACGGTGATCTAACCACTTACTATGCCCATATCATTCGTGAGATGATGGCACAGGAATACATTGTGGTGGCTCCTGAATACCGGGGTAGCACAGGATACGGTGAAGGCTTTTATAAACAGATTGATTACGGCGGAGTTGAAAACGGCGATGTAAACGCTGCCCGCGACTGGGCTGTTGAAAATTACAGTTTTGTCGATAAAGAGCGTGTGGGCATTATTGGTTGGAGCCACGGAGGTATGATCGCCCTGATGAATGTTTTCGATTACCCCGAAGATTACCAGGTGGCTTATGCTGGTGTGCCTGTTAGCGACCTGATCTCCCGTATGGGTTATCAAACCCAGGGATATCGCGAATTGTATTCGGCCGATTATCATATCGGTAAAACCGCCTATGAGAATGTGAAGGAATACAAGCGCCGCTCACCGGCCTGGAATGCGCATAAGCTGCAAACACCCTTGCTCGTCCAATCCAACACCAATGATGATGACGTGAATGTGCTGGAAGTTCAGCACCTGATCAAATCCCTGAAAGCCGAAGGCAAGGACTTTGAGTACAAAATATTTGATGAAGTTGAAGGAGGTCATTCCTTTAACCGCATCGATACGCAGGTCGCCCAGGAGATCAGGGTGGATATTTATAAGTTTTTGGCTCAGTACCTCGATCCGCCAAAACCACTGCGGACGCTGAAAGAATTGAAAAAAGCGGCATACAGGTTCTATTAAACCCATTAAAACTTATGAAGACCAAAATCATAGTTTTCCTTTGCATCATCACCCTTACCGGATGCCGGTCGAATGGGCAGATGCTTATGCCCCGCGATGTGTTGACCGGAGCTGAGCGCATGGAAGCATACCTTCCTTTGTTAAAAAATAATAAGGTAGGGATTGTGGCCAATCATACCAGCATGGTTGGTGATATCCATTTGGTCGACACCTTACTGAAGCGAGATGTTGAAATTCTCAGGATATTCAGCCCGGAGCACGGTTTTCGCGGACAGGCCGGGGCCGGTGAGCATGTGAAGGATGATGTTGATCAGATAACCGGCTTGCCCATTGTTTCATTGTATGGATCGCATCGCAAGCCAACAGAGGAAGATTTGAAAGGAATTGATATGATGGTGTTCGATATGCAGGACGTGGGCGCCCGGTTTTATACCTACATTTCCACCATGACCTATGTGATGGATGCCTGTGCCGAATTTGATGTGCCGCTTATTGTTCTGGACCGGCCCAATCCCAATGGTTTTTATGTGGATGGACCGGTGCTGGAACCGGAATTTACCTCTTTTGTGGGAATGCATCCCGTACCTGTGGTGTATGGGATGACCATTGGTGAATACGCCTTAATGGTGAACGGAGAGCGCTGGCTCGATGATGGCAGGCACTGCACGCTTAAGGTGATAAAGCTTGAACATTATGATCACAATACCTTATACGACCTGCCCGTGAAGCCTTCTCCCAATTTGCCCAATATGAAATCGGTGTATCTATATCCTTCGCTTTGCTTTTTTGAGGGAACCATTGTGAGTGTGGGTAGAGGCACGGAATATCCCTTCCAGATTATCGGGCATCCGGATTATCACCTGGGTAGTTATACGTTTACCCCACAAAGTATGCCTGGTGCGGCTCTGCATCCAAAGCATGAGGGAAAGTCTTGCAATGGTCATAATTTACAGGCGGCAGCCTCTGATATTCCGGAGGCACGAAAATTAAATCTTAGATGGCTCATCGCCATGTATAAGGCTCTTTCGGTCGATCATCCCTTTTTTAATAATTATTTCGATAAACTGGCCGGCACCGATAAGCTTCGCAAGCAGATTAAAAGTGGCCTTTCGGAAAGTGAGATCAGAAAAAGCTGGCAGAAGGACTTAAAGGAATTTAAAGAGATTCGAAAACAGTATTTGCTGTATGCTGATTTTGAGTGAGGCCAACTCTGGTGATAACTTTTTTAAGGAAAGTTTTTATAGATGTCACCCCGTTTCCCTATTGCAGCAAAGGTTAGTTTATTATTTCTTAATACCATGGCAATGCGATAGTCCCCAATCTTAGCTCTATAGTAGTAATTATATCCACTAAGCTTTTTAATATTTGGGAGTTCTTTTAATGAATCAACTTGAGTAGCATGAAAGATAAAGTGTTTAATTTTATTTTTAGTTTTTGCATCTCCTAACCTATCAAGTTGCTTATTGAATTTGTTGGTAAATTCAATTTCCATTAAAGTCCTAATTTCTTGAGTACTTCTTCTTTATTAGCTATCCCACTTTCCAAGCCTTCTTCTATCATTCTACCTAGGCTCTCATCTTCGTTTTTTTCAAGCAAAGTATCTATATCGTTGATAGATTTAAATTCTATCTCTTCACCCTTTTTGGAAAGAATTTTCAGTATTTCGACTAATTGTTTTCCTCTTTTTGTGCTATCATCAATTTCAATTATATGTTTCATAATTTATATCTGTTTTAGATTCAGCTAATTTATCATTTAATCCATTAACCAAAATCGATTGTAAGATATTATTTGAGGTTTTATGAAAAAAAACCGCTCCAAAGGAATTTTATGAAGCGGCAATTGAATTTTTTGTTTTATTTCGTAATCACTTGCCCGCAAACGCCTCTTTCGGCATGGTTCGACCGGGATAAACCTTTAAGGCGGCAGCCAGGGCTTCCATTGAATTCTTCAGGTCGTTTACATTCAGCACGTAGCTGATGCGTACCTCATTGTGGCCTGAACCCGGAGTTGAGTAAAAGCCCGTGGCCGGGGCCAGCATTACGGTTTGGTTTTCATGGTCGAAATCCTCGAGCAACCAGCGACAGAATTTATCGGCATCATCTATGGGCAAGCGGGCTACCACGTAAAAAGCGCCTTTTGGATTTGGGCAGTAGGCGCCTTCCATATTATTAATCGACTCGACTACCACATTGCGTCTTGCATGGTACTCGTCCATGACTTGCTCAAAATATTCTTGTGGTGTATCGATGGCGGCTTCGGCAGCAACCTGCCCGAAGGTGGGTGGGCTCAAACGGGCCTGGGCAAACTTCAGGGCCGTTGCCATTACTTCTTTGTTTTTCGAAATCATGCAACCTATACGAACACCGCAAGCGCTGTAGCGTTTCGATACCGAATCGATCAATATCACATTGTCATCAATACCTTCGAGGTGCATAACCGAAAAATGCTTGCGACCATCATACACAAATTCACGATAAACCTCGTCGGCAATAAGGTAAAGGTCATATTTCTTCACAATGTCGCGCAGGGCTTCCAATTCTTCCTGTGAATAAAGATATCCTGTGGGGTTGTTTGGATTACAAATCAAAATGGCTTTGGTCTTTTTGGTGATGGATTTCTCAAATTCCCCGATAGGAGGGAGGGCAAATCCGCTATCTATGGATGATTGGATGGGCTTAACGGTAACGCCGGCGCTGATGGCAAAACCATTGTAATTGGCATAAAAAGGTTCGGGGATGATCACCTCGTCGCCGGTATCGAGGCAACTGTTCATGGTGAATAAAATGGCTTCCGAAGCACCGGCCCCCACAATAATTTCATCAGGGGTTATATCGATCTTGTGCTTTTTGTAATATTCCACCAGCTTTTCGCGATAGGAGTGTATCCCGGCAGAATGACTGTATTCCACCACCTTCTGGTCAAAATTTCGAACTGCTTCCAGCGCAATATCGGGCGTTTCAATATCGGGTTGACCAATATTCAAATGATATACTTTTTTACCCTGCTTCTTGGCTTTTTCAGCATAAGGTACCAGTTTCCTGATCGGTGACTCGGGCATGCGCTGCCCTTTATTGGATATTGTAGGCATAGCTTGAGCTTTTAGTTTTGTTATATGCAACAAAGTTAAATATTTTAAACCATGTGTTATTCATTTCACGAGGCCAAAAATAGTACTCTTTCGGGAAATTACCTTAGGATTTTGAAAAACGGCAATATGGGCATAAATAGCCCCTAATGCGTAACTCGCAGCAATCTTAGATTTGTGATTTTTAAGCCTACTAATGACAGTAGTATTAAACTGATCAATTGCGTTCAATCATAAAAAAATCCCGGAGTTTTAGCCCCGGGATCTTTTACTCCTGCTTAACATATCATTAATTAACCGGAGATCGGTGTGGATTCTTTATCAACATCCTTTTCAGGACCTATTTTCTGGGATTTGGGAACCACTTTCCCTTTGATACGAAGCACCACCGGTGAGTTCTTGGCATTCGACATAACCGTAACCGACTTGTTAATACGACCGATCCGGTGAGTATTGTATTTTACTTCTATTACCTCGGTCTTACCGGGTAAAATGGGTTTACGCGGCCAGGTGGGCACAGTACAACCACAGGAAGATCGTACACGCGATAAAACCAATGGCTCCTTACCGGTATTGGTAAATTCAAACTCACAGGTGCCATCGTCGTTTTGATGGATGGTGCCATAATCATGGGTGGTTTTTTCAAATGTGATCTCCGGGGCATTCGGATTCTTATCTGCTTCATCCTGTGCCATAACCAGTGATGAGGCAAATAAAAACAGGGTAACAATTAAAAATATCCGTTTCATATCTAATGTTTTTTGGTTACTGGTTTTAATTGCGCTAACAAAGTAACTATATTCAAACCAAAAATTCAACTCTTTCGCTAATTCTTTCATCTAAATAGTATATGGAACTAACGCAAGAGTCTTTTTCAAATTGTTGCAAACTAAGTTCATCAAACAAAGCAAAGAAATATGCTGTTTTAGTAAGAAGATATTTTTATATCTTTACATAGAAATAAGTGGTAGACAGGAATAAACATTTAATCCAATGAGAGCAATTACAATTTTTGCTATGGCAGTAGCCATGCTGGCATTGTTAACACAATGCAAATCGACTAAGGAAGCCAACAAGGAAGGTGATGATACCATCAGGATCAGTCAAGCCCCGGAACCCGGGATGGTTGTATACAAAACCAAAGCCAATTACCGGAAAAATGTGCCGGTGATGCTTTCGGAGGATAATTCGAAGGTGGTTTCTTATCCGGCCCCTAAAGATTTGATGAAAGATGGCAAATACCGGTATCCTACAGAACTGACCGGAGGATATTTGCTCGATAACAAAGGAATAGACGAAAATGTTGCTTTCCTTAACCTTACTTATGATCAGTATACAAAGATAGGAGCACCGCTTACCGCCTCAAAAATATATGAATTGATTCTTGAAAAGGAGCCCCTTGTTGAAATGTACCGATGCGGACGGCGATCCGATTACGATGATCCTGTTGCCGTATTTAACAAAATGATCAGAAATGACGATTTTAGTCAATGTAAAAAACTGAAATAGGGTTTTTTTGTTCTTATTAATGAGTTAGCATAATTTTAATGGACAAGAATGGATAGGTTGTTTCAACAACTTTCACCATTTAATATATTTAATGTTCTGTAAAAAGAACAGGAAAGTTATTATGGATAGCACAACAAATTCCATAACGCTTCTTGACGGAAAGCAGTTTTACTATAGCTTTCTGGCTGGTGCTCAAAAGATATTCGAGCAGCAGGGGTTGATCAATAATATCAATGTTTTTCCGGTGGCCGATGCGGATACGGGTACCAATCTTGCCTCCACCATGCGGGCTATAGTTGAACAGACCAAACCTTCCTCTGATATAAAACAAACCGTAAAGGCTATAGCCGAAGCGGCGCTGATAGGCGCCCGGGGCAATTCAGGAATTATATTTGCCCAGTTTCTTCATGGGCTGAATTCAGAAATTAAAGATAGCGATAAGCTTGATGTAAAAGATTTTGCCAGTACCCTTCATAAAGCTTCGGATTATGCTTATGAAGCTATGTCAAATCCGGTTGAAGGCACTATGATCTCGGTGATCAAGGAGTGGGCTGAATTCATTTATAATCTTAAGGATAAAACCGATGATTTTATTCAGCTTTTAAATGATTCTTATACCAAAGCTAAGGAAGCATTGGCCGAGACCCCACAAAAGCTGGAGATATTGGCTAAGTCGCATGTGGTGGATGCAGGTGCCAAGGGTTTTGTGGTTTTTCTGGAAGGAATGATCGATTTTTTGAAGCATGGCAAGCTGAAAAAGCTAGCACACAGCCGTACACCCATAACGGTGCAGAGTCTTGATCTGGAGGCCGTGCATAATGAAGAGATCACTTTTCGTTATTGCACTGAGGCCCTGATAGAAGCAGAAAAACTGGATAAAGATATCATCCGTAGCATTTTGGAAACCTACGGGGATTCCCTGGTCATTGCCGGGGGGACTAAAAAAATGCGTATTCACATCCATACCGATCAGCCTGCTGAGGTTTTCCGGGAACTTACCAGCTACGGAAATACTATTTATCAAAAAGTAGATGATATGGTGCTGCAAAAGGACATTATGGAAAATCGCAAAACCGGTATCGGTTTGATGACCGATTCGGCTTGCGACCTTCCCGAGAAGGTAATGCAGCATTATCAAATACAAATGATCCCCATTAACTTGTTTATCGGTAGGAATCAATTTTTAGATAAGATCACGATGACCCCGGAACGTTTTTATACTGTTTTTGATGAATCTCCCGATTATCCAACGACTGCACAACCCGGTATTAGTGAATTCATAAACCGGTATTCCTATCTCAGCACCCATTACGAATCCGTTATAGCCCTTCATATGTCGGGTAAGTTAAGTGGAACATGGTCGAATAGCAACAAAGCGGCCCAAAAAATTACTGAGCAATCCGGTACAAAGATCTCGGTAATCGATTCAAAAACCCTTTCGGGTACGCTAGGCCTGTTGGTGCTTAGGGCTGCCAAAGCCATTCATCGGGGAATGGCTCATGATGAAGTGGTTGAGAAAATAGAGGATTGGAAGACAAAAACCGAAA
>JAIPAP010000122.1 GCA_021740045.1 Bacteroidales bacterium | reverse complement strand
GCGGAAGAACTTTTCACGGCGGTCGAACGACTCATAACCATGGTGAAAATACATCATAGAGCCCACGCCATCGAAGCGGAAGCCATCAAAATGAAATTCCTGCATCCAGTATTTGATATTGGATAACAAAAATTGCAAGACTTCTACTTTACCATAATCGAACAGGCGCGAGTCCCAATGTGGGTGCTCGCCCCGTTCTCCAGGGTGAAAATACTGGGCGTTGGAGCCATCGAAGTCATTAATGCCTTCGTTCACATTTTTTACCGTATGCGAATGCACCAAATCCATAATTACGGCAATCCCCATTTGATGGGCTGTTTTTACCAGCTGTTTCAGATCTTCGGGTGTTCCAAAACGCGAGGAAGGTGCAAAGAAATTGGACACATGATAACCAAACGAGCCATAATACGGGTGCTCGGCAATCGCCATCAATTGTATGGCATTATAACCGGCATGTTTAATATGGGGTAATACATTTTCGGTAAATTCACGATAGGTTCCCACACCTTCTTTCTCCTGCGCCATTCCGATGTGAGCTTCATATATATAGAGATCGTTGTTTTTGGTTAGCACCGGCTTATCGCCTTCCCACTTGTATCTTCCCGGCAACCATACCTGCCCGCAATAATCCTTGGTATGTTCATCCTGCACAACCCGCCTGATGTATGCCGGAATTCGGTCGCTGCTTCCCTTATCGGTATCAACTCTTACCTTAATGCGACTTCCGTGAACAAATCGCTTTTTATAGGTTCTTTCATCAAGAAATATCTCCCAAATACCGTTTTCTTTTCGCTGCATGGGATGAGCATTACGATCCCAATCATTGAAGTCGCCGAAAAAATACAAGGCATGGGCAGCGGGAGCCCATTCACGGTAGTACCATCCCTTATCTTTGGAGCTGTAATTGATGCCAAAGTATTTATAAGCATTAGCAAACTGGTTGAAAGTTCCCGACTTATCTTCAAGTATCTTAAGTCGTTCTTTAAATCGGTTATAGCGTTCATTCAGGTCATCTTCACTGGGTTCAAGCCAAGGATCTTCCCTGACCAGTTTCAATCTTTTGTTCCGGGGATTGTTCATCTAATGCTATTATTAATGGTAAAACCTCTGCTTTGCTTATATAAACACAAATTAACGGAAAAAAGGTTTACTATGTACCGCTCCTTGTGTTATTAATTGATCAAGTTTCTCATTCTCCCTCATCGATTAACCTGAAACCGCTTCCATGAATGTTTTCGAGTTTTATGACCGGATCCCCGGAAAGGTACTTACGAATTTTGGTGATGAATACATCCATGCTCCGGGTAGTAAAATAACTCGACTCGCCCCAAATGGTCTTTAGGGCTTGATCCCTTGGTAGAATGTTACCTTTGGTTTCACAAAGCATCTTCAGTAGCTCGGCTTCCTTGGGAGATAATTTTACCGAGGCATTGTTCATTTCAAGCGTTCTAAAGCGATGATTAAAGCAATACTTTCCAATGTGGTATTCATCACCCTGTTTTTCAGATAGATGATTCTCATCTTTTCGTTTTAATATGGCCCTTATCTTACACAATAGCACCTCGGAATCGAAGGGTTTTTTAATATAATCATCGGCGCCCAATTGATAGCCATATAACTCATCCTGCTTAAGTGTTTTAGCGGTAAGAAAGATAAAAGGAATTTCGGGCTCGATCTCTTTAATGGACCGGGCAATAGCAAACCCATCTACATTGGGCAGCATCACATCGAGTATGCAAAGGTCATAGGGGTCCTTTTTAAAGGCTTCGACAGCATATTTGCCGTCTTTGACCCATTCCACCTCATATTATTAATAAAATCGGTCTTTACCTCCGAAATCCTTTTTTGCCTTAACATGATGATTATAGTGGCAATAAAGGCAATGATCACCACCAGTGTGAAGAATATGGAGCCCCCCATCAACCAGCCCACTGAGCGATAAATAGTTTGGGTCTTATCGGGAAAATAAACAGCCAGTTGTTCTTCGCTATCAATGATATTACCGGGAAAAAGGCTTACCTTATAGGATTGGGAGAGGGTTTCACGGTCAAATTGATCTGATTTCAATTCAATCCTGGTGGAATCTGTATGGGTTAAAACGGCATAATGATAATCAAGATTGATTCCCCTGTCGTTTAACCGTGCTTGAATAATGGTATCCACAGAATTTAGCTCCATGCGCTTTTTCAGTTTATTATTTTCATCCCTCACCTCAACCACGATTTCCTGCATTACTTTTTCGATATCCTTAGCTTTCCTTTGATAAGCTTGCAGGCTTTTTTCAATATGCGGTTGCATGGAGTCCATCATCGACTGCATATCCTTTATTTTCATCCTAACTTCCGATTCTATATTGGTATTATTGCTGTTTTCTTCTGTTTTTCTTGGAGATGTTTTGATGCGGATCAATGAATCGAGGCGGCCTGCTTTAAGTGCATGTTTTCTTAACATACCCGATTGAAGTTCCAGCATGGAATCGCTAATAACTATAATTTGCTCCTGCTTTTTCGTCATCATTGAATCAAGTTTGAAGCGACTTATTTTTTCCGGCATCCGGGGAACAGGGAAATCAGTGAGGTAAAGCAAGTCGCGCCGCCTTTCAAGCTGCCTTACCACATCATTAAGTGCAGCATTAACACGCGAATTAAACTGTGATTCCCTTACCTGTATGGCATTAAGAAAAACGATGCGGGCGATACTTTAAGCGTGGATACCATTAAATGGCATCACCCAAATCTATCACATCTTCCCGAAATTCATGAAAAGACACTCAAACGTCACATGAAAGAGCTTGAAAAGCACTTGAAGGATGCAGAAAAGCATATAGCCCTTAAGCTAAAGCACGATTCGTTGCTAAAAAACCTGGACAGCATTATGGAAAACAGGATGGTAATTATAGGGGAAAAGCTAAAGGATAAACAGAAATTTTTGGATGAAGACATGGAAGTGATGCTTAGGCATATTGATTCGCTTGTAATACATGATATACCCGAGATCAGTGAGGAGCAGCTTGGATCGAAACAAGTCATTAAAATCAAGCGAAAAAAGGGTAAGAATGATACCGAGATCATCGTACTTGACAGGAACGACATGGATGATAAGAAGTTTGGCCATCAATCATTGTCCATCACCATAACCAGGCCCGAAGGTGATGACATGGAGATGCTCCGGGATTTTATAAAACATCCTGCTAATGAACCTGATCTTTCAGGGATGATGATTTTACCCGGTGTTGAAGAAGGGAAAACCAGGCTGCAATTCACACTGGCGAAGAGCAAAAAGGTTGAGGTATATATCCTTGATGTGAACGGTGAAGAATTGTACAGTGATAAGCAGCGCCGTTTTGAGGGAACTTATGATAAAACTATCGGCCTGGAGATGGACAAAGGTACATATTACCTTTTAATTAATGGAGAGAACTCATCAATGGCCAGCAAGATCGAAATTAACGAAAATGACGTGCATTACGAATTTGATCTGGATTAGTGATTGATCGGATATCTATTTCCTTTGCCGGCAACCGGTTTAGGTAAACATTAGCCTGAACCGGTTGTTTTTTATATTAAATACTAGGGGAACAAAAACTGTACATGTTTGGCAGTGCATTTGTAGAATTTATAAGCCTAAGAAACACCAGGCAAAATAGCACTCAATGATCAGGTGTAACCCGCAAAACGAAAATTATGAATATTTTTAAGGATATGTTCAACAAAGATAAAGATTCTCAAGGTGAAGAAAACAAATCCAGGAAGTTGAAGGAAGCCGAATCACTGGAAAGGAGCGATGCCTTTGTTAAGGAATATGAAGGTTTTATAAGAAGTGAAAAGTTTCGCAAAATGCTTAACCTCATTCGTGATGCTTATGAATTGAAAAAACATAATAAAGGTAGTGCCATAAATGTATCATTAACATCTTCACCTTATACCAAAGGTTTTTATCTCACCTATTTTAATGAGCTCACACCTACTGAATTCCAGTTTATGATGGATTATTTCCGCGACCGACTTAAAGAGAATGATTATCATGTGTATATGTCGGATCGCCGGGAAGAAGAACTGGGTGGACAAATACGCCAGTTTGAAAGGCATTATATGAAACCCAACACCTATAAGTCATTTGATTATCCGATTGAGCAATATTTTGGTAATGTAAATATTGAATTGGTTTATGTTGAAAATGAACCCAGCTATCTGCAAGTTATTTCCAATATTTATTCAGATTCAAAATTTTCCGAAGCCGAATCTTTTGACAAGTTAATGGAATTGCTCCTCAGTTAATTATAAACGAAATCGGTACCTACCTGGTTTTCCTTTTCTTTGATGTAAAACAGCAGCCTGAGTTTCCCGATGAGCATTTTTTCGCGTTTAAGGCAGTTTTCGTGTTTCATGAAAACATATTTTTCTTCCATCGAAAGCGGAATTTGACGGGCTACATCGATAATATTGCCGGGCCCTTCAACACTTTGGGGCTCATCGGAATCCTGTTGTATCTCCCGCTGATACCGGCTGAACAACTCGATTAGCCGCTGTTGGTGGATGTGATGAGTGAGTTTTAAAAGGTGTATCTTACCTCCGTCATACAACTTGTTCTCGTAATTGGTATAATACTCATCCATTTTAAAAAGGTTAATACACTCTACTATAATGTCGAACTCCCCGCGCTTGTTGGGTGAAAATATCTTGTTTACATGCACCAAACTCCCATAGTTGGTAACCTCGCCCTGAAATACGTAGGGTATACCAAAAGTGGCATTCCCGGTCATATTTATATCATAAACCAGGTCTTTATATCTTTTTTCAAAGATATGCAGAGGTTTACGTTCGCCGGGTAACATAATTACCGACAATGGAAAAAGGGGTAATGTGAATGATTTGCTCACCATATAGTGTTGGTTTTGGTGAACCAACGCAGCAACTATGGTTTTGTTCATGCTTACCCCTTTTTGAATAAGCCCTTTAAATTATTTCCTGATGTAGGTTCCCATATATTCGCCTTCATCCAGTACGCGGTCTTTAATAGCGTTTAGCAAGCCTTCACGGGTAGTGCCCACTTCGGGATCGAGCTTTTTATTGACGGCATAAATGCGGAAATAATAACGGTGGTTTTCTCCTGCCGGCGGGCATGGCCCGCGATAACCGTATTTACCGAAATCGTTTTTACCCTGGATAGCGCCGCTCTTCAACTTTTTCTCTACCGGAACTACTTCATCGAGCGAGATTGTATCAGGTGGGATGTTATACATAATCCAATGCGTAAAAGTTCCTCCCGGGGCATCGGGGTCTTCCATGATTAGCGCATAGGTTACCGTCATTTTGGGGCCTTTATCCCACATTAACTGTGGTGATACATCATCACCATCGCAGGTATGGACTACCGGAATTTCTTTTCCATATTCAAATGCGGGACTTGTCAGATTAAGAGCCATAATTATTCGGTTTTTGAATTCAACATTTGTTTTCCTCTGCCCTAAAAAGGCCAAAGGCTATACCAAAAGATGAGAATTCGTTAGCTTATGAATGTTGGTTCTATGGCTTTCAGCTGGTATGTTATTTGACCATCAATGATGAATTAAAGAAAAGGAATAATGAACAGAGCTGGAAGAGCCATCATGTATATAGCACTTATTGTTATTGGGATTCATTTTTTGTTCATTGGTTTGACCAATGCCAAGACTTTTCTGGCCCCTATAGTTATTGGGGTTTTGCTAACCATGCTGGTGTTGCCGCTAGCCCGTAAACTGGAAAGCTGGGGATTTCCCAAAGCACTTTCGGCATTTTTTGCCGATCTGGTTATTGTGCTTTTCTCTTTCGTGTTTTTCCTGATCATTTCAGCGCAAATCAGGGTATTCATCAACGACTGGCCCACCATCAGGGAGCAGTTAAAGCCCGAGGTGGAAAGAATACAAGATTATGTGGAAAAACAAACCGGTATTTCCATCAGGGAGCAAATACCGGCTTTTATTCTGGATGAAAGCCGGCAAGCTGAAAATGCCAAAAGCAAGCCCCAGGCTCAATCGCCTCAAACCCTTTCGGAAACAGCTTCCAATGCATTGCTTAATTTAACCAGTACGGTTATGGAGTTTTTTGGCTTTCTGGGGAATGTGCTCCTGATGTTTGTGTATATATACTTTTTCCTGTTGTACCGGCATCGCTTTAAAAATTTTGTATTAAAACTGGTGCAGGAGAAAGGCAGTGAACCTGCCGAGATTATCATTACCGGGGCCGGCCGCATTGCTCAGCGATACCTGGCCGGTAAATTCATCCTCATCCTGGTTTTGGCTATCCTGTATTCCATTGGTTTGATCATCGTTGGGATGGATTTTGCGGTTTTTGCAGCTATTATCGCCGCATTACTCTCATTAATACCTTTTCTCGGAAATATTATCGGCGGGCTTATAGCCGGTATACTGGCGCTTGTTTCAGGAGGAGGCTTCGCCGACATCCTGGGGATCATCATTGTATTTTCAATCGCCCAGTTCATTGAGAATTATATCCTCGAGCCCTACATTGTGGGGCGGCAGGTCGATATTAACCCCATTGTGGCCATTATTGCCGTTGTTCTGGGCGGTATTGTATGGGGTATAGAGGGAATGGTGGTGGCTATTCCTGTTACCGGTATCATCAAGGTAATCTTCGATCATATTTCTGTAATGCAACCTTTTGGATATTTGCTGGGCGATGATACCATACAAGAACAAGGAGGAATTATGCCACAAGTAAAACACTGGTTTGGTAAGCATTTTAAAAAGAATAATTAATGCCTCATTCATGGCATAAAACCATCATTCATGACGGTTGCTGTATGTTTTGGTCAATTTAAAGACAAAAGAAGCCAAACGCCATCTGGATGATCATTTTTCAACCTCACCTGAGCTTCCGCTGGTTATCAATGGTAAGCCCTGGACCAATGTTGCCGGCAATATTCCAATGACCGCATCCGATGGCATTGTTATCAACAAAAACAATGAATATTACCACGATTTCGCGAAACACCATGCGCTGGGGCTAGGGTGAATAGCCCCTCTAATTAGGTTGAGGGACATCCGGGAAGCTACACTCCCAAGGTCATCATAATCAGGAGCTTGTATACTATTTCTCTATAACATATCGGTAAAATACTTCCCGACCATTTCTTTTAACTATATTTGTTCAAAGAACCAATCAAAAAGATATGGCACAACAACAATTTAATCAATCGGAAATTCCCCCTGAAGTGCGAAGTATTTTGCGCAGGTGGAAAACAATCGTGGTGGTTATTATTCTGATCATCATAGGTTTCGGCGGCATTTTTCAAATAGGCGCCGAAGAAGTTGGCATCGTAACACGGTTTGGGGGATACTCCCGTACCGTGGAATCGGGCTTGAATTTCAAGATTCCATTCATGGAACAAGTGAAGAAAGTTCCCGTAGAACGGCAGCAAAAGCAGGAGTTCGGTTTTCGGACGAGTTCTGCCGGCGTGCGGACCGAATACACCCGTCGAGGGACCAAGGATGAATCCCTGATGTTAACCGGCGATCTGAACCTAGCCGATGTGGAATGGGTGGTTCAGTACCGGGTAGATAATCCGTATAACTTCCTGTTTAAGGTAAGAAATCCGGAAAACACATTGCGTGATGTTTCGGAAGCAGCAATGCGGCAGGTGGTAGGTGACCGTACGGTAAACGAAGTGCTTACCATCGGACGTGCTGAAATTGCCGGCAAGCTCAAACAATTGGTACAGGATCTTTGCCGGGAATACTCATTGGGTTTAAAGATCGACCAGGTGGTACTTCAGGACGTGAACCCACCGGACCCGGTGAAAGCAGCCTTTAATGCGGTGAATGAGGCCCAGCAGCAAAAGGAAACCCTCATCAACCAGGCAAAGTCCGCATATAACAAAGTGATCCCTAAAGCGCGTGGCCAGGCCGAGGAAACTATCCAAAAAGCCGAGGGGTATGCGGTAGAACGTGTTAATAATGCCAAGGGTGAAGTGGTCCGCTTTAATGAGCTCTATCGTGAGTACATTAGGGCTCCCGAAGTCACCAAGCGCAGGCTTTATCTCGAAACTATGCAAGATGTAATCCCCAGGCTGGGTAACAAGATCATCACCGATCAGGAGGGCAACAATGTATTGCCACTATTGCAAATGCAGTTGAAAAACCAAAAATAAACGGGTATCATGAAGACATCAAAAATAGTAATCATAGCCATCATAGCCATTGTTGCATTAATTGTAGTAACCAGTGGCTTATTTATCGTAAATGAAAAAGAACAGGTGGTCATCACCCAGTTCGGAAAGCCGGTGGGTGACGCCATTGTGGAACCCGGGCTTAAATTCAAGGTTCCTTTTATTCAAACGGCCAATTACTTCGATAAGCGATTTTTGGAATGGGATGGTGACCCCAACCAGGTTCCCACCAAGGATAAAAAGTTCATTTTTGTCGATACCTATGGACGCTGGCAAATAACCGATCCGTTGCAGTTTTTCAAACGACTGACTAATGAGCGAAGCGCTCAATCACGCCTGGATGATATTCTCGACGGGCAGACACGGGATGTGATTGCAAGTCACAACCTGGAAGAAGCCGTGCGCTCCAGTAACCGCCAACCGGTTACTTCCGATGTGATCAGTGAATTGATCGGCGATTCCATGCCATCTATTGAAGTAGGCCGCCAAAAGATCCAAAGCCAGATACAGGAAGCCGCCAATGAGCAGGCTACCGATCTCGGCATTAAGATCCTCGATTTCAGATTTAAACGGATCAATTATGTAGAAGAAGTCCGTAAGCAGGTTTATGAACGGATGAAAAGCGAACGTTACCGCATTGCCGATAAATTCCGCTCCGAAGGACAGGGAGAGGCTTCCCGTATTAACGGGGAAAAAGACCGGGAACTTAAAACCATTCAATCCGAAGCCTTCCGGACAGCTGAGGAAATAAAAGGTAAAGCCGATGCTGAGGCCGCTTCAGTATATGCTTCTGCTTATGACAAATCAAGGCGATCGCGTGAGTTGTATAGTTTTATGAAAACGATGGAAACGTTCCAAAAGACCTTCGATACCAACACAAACGTAATTTTGTCGACGGATAGTGAGCTGTACAAATACCTGAAGCGAATGGATTAGCGGTTATAAATTGTATTTAGCATGGAGATTCCTGCCCTCGCCTGAGGCGAGGCAGGCGGGCTCCCTCTGAAATTGAGCGATACACTTTAATGTTTTGTTGATAAGGTTTTGACGCTCAGTTTCTTTATTCCCGTCCCGAAAGTTTTCGGGATCGGGGCAGGTGGTGAGCGAGCATCGCTCAATTTGGGTAAAAGAAAAGCTATTTATGGTATGCATGATCCCTTACACTATTCTCAAATTTCATTCGTTTCCTAACCCTGGAATAGTTAATTGATCATAATGCGTAAGATCCGGAACCTTATTTTATCCATTATAACATGGTTCTATCCGCCATTCAGGAAATTTATTCCTTGGGAAACATTCCGTTATGGCGCTACCGGTGGCTTAAACCTGGGTTTGGACATTGTGCTGTATGCCGTCTTTTACAATTTTATTCTTCAAAAACAAATTGTGCACCTCGGTACTGTAGCTATCAGTCCGCACATTGCAGCCTTTTTGTTTGTATTTCCCATTACATTTTCCACCGGATTCCTCATGGCGAAATACATTACCTTTACCAGCTCCACCATAAGAGGGCGGGTGCAGCTCTTTCGCTATGCCGTATCGGTTGGCGGAGCCATATTGCTCAACTATTTCCTGCTCAAAATTTTTGTAGAACACCTGTTAATTTGGCCCACATTTTCCAAAATGCTTACCACTGTGGTTGTGGTTACCTACAGCTACCTTATTCAACGGTATTTTACCTTTAAAACGGGCACCCTGCTCTCAAGGAATAAATAGTCAACATTTTAGCCCTTCAGTTGTAATATATTAAGGTATTAACATAAATACAAAGGTTATTATGATGAGCAGGTTTATCAAGCCATTCATTCTAGTCATTTTATCAGGATTGATCTTTTCTGCTTGTGACAAAAATGATGATTCCACGCCGCCGGTAGCGATAGTTTTTAAATTCAACCACCAAGTTGATGGAAATGACATTGAATTTGATACCATAAAATACACCAATCAGGCTGGAAATAAATATAGCGTGGTCAGGTTGAAATATTTCATTTCCGACATTAGCCTTCAAAAGGAAAATGGTAAAGAGGTCTTTATTGATACCATTCATTACGTTGATGCCAGGTCTGAGGGGACATTGATTTTTTCACCTGAAACTACTATTGAACAGGGGAATTATACATCCATATCGTTCATCTATGGTATTAGTGAAGAAAAAAACAAACGGGGCCGTTTTCCCAACCCTCCCGAAAATAATATGGAATGGCCTTTTGCCATGGGGGCTGAATACGGATATCATTACATGAAACTCGAAGGTAAACACGATTCGGCAGGAAACATCAAAAATTACCAGGCACATACCGGCCCGACCAATGAAAATCAGAATTATATCAATGTTTCACTGCCCAATTCCGGTTTTACGGCCGATAATGATCCTGTTACGATTAACCTGGTGATGAACATCAACCGGTGGTGGAAAAATCCTCATACGCTTGATTTGAATAATATTTCCGGAATTATGGGCAACCAGGAAATTCAGGAAAAGCTTAAAACTAATGGGGCTAATGTTTTTAGCATGGGAACTGTAGAATAAAAGAGTTGAACAAACGATGCTGTCAGCAAAAACAACCAACAAATCAATATTTAAATCCACAATAAACCGGATTGTAGGTTATATTGTATTATTCACTGTAGTGATCATGTTTTCAGCTTGCAACAAAGATAATGGCGGCGATGCTGAACCAAAGGAAACTTACGATCCCACACCCTATGACTTAAAGATACCGCAAGGCTTTCCGGATATGAACATACCCGAAGATAATCCCATGACGGTTGAAGGCGTGAAATTGGGCAGGCGATTGTTTTATGATCCCATTCTTTCGGGTGATAAAACCCAGGCCTGTGCTGATTGTCATGCACCGGAATTTAGCTTTACCGACCATGGGAAAAGGTTCAGCGAAGGTATTAACGGCACCAAGGGCAGGCGAAATGCTATGGCGGTTATCAATGTGGGATGGATGCCCAAACTTTTCTGGGATGGGAGCCGGGATAGCCTCGAAGACCAGGCGCTTGAGCCAGTACCCAATCCCGACGAAATGCATCTTGCCTGGACCGATGCTGCCAACAGGCTCAACTCACATCCGGAATATCCGGACCTTTTCTTTAATGCTTTCGGAACCCGTGATATCGATTCAATGCTGGTGGTGAAAGCCATTGCGCAATTCGAAAGAACCATGATCTCCAGCAACTCCAAATGGGATCGCTACCTGGCCGGTGAAGCCGAGTTAAGCGCTGCCGAATCCAGGGGCTTCGAAATATTCTTTTCGGAGAAAGGCGATTGCTTTCATTGCCACTCTACCATTTTGTTTACCGATAACTTGTTTCACAACAACGGCCTCGATTCGGTATTTAACAATGATAAGGGCCTTTATGAAGTTACCGGCGATGATGACGATATTGGCAAGTTTAAAACGCCAACGCTCAGGAACCTGGTGTTCACGGCTCCTTATATGCACGACGGGCGTTTTGAGACCCTCAGGGAGGTGATCGATTTTTATAGCGAAGGCGTTAAATATTCGCCTACTATAGACCCTTTAATGAAGAAAGTTGATCAAGGTGGTGTTCAGTTAGATGAAGGCCAGAAAAACGACCTGATTGCCTTTTTAAAAACCCTTACGGATTCTACCTTTGTTAATAATCCTGATTATGCAAATCCTTTTACAAATGAATAAA
>JAIPAP010000121.1 GCA_021740045.1 Bacteroidales bacterium | reverse complement strand
ACTCTTCGGCAAGGGCATCTTCAACATACTTCTGAATAGCCCGCTTCAATGGCCTTGCACCAAACTGTTCATCCCAACCTTTATCGATCAGGAAGTCCTTGGCGGCTGTTGTGAGTTCAACGTTGTATCCAAGTGACTCAACCCGCTTGTAGAGGTGTGTAAGTTCAAGGTCGATGATCTTATGGATATCTTCACGCTTGAGGGAATCGAATATAACCACATCATCAATACGGTTGAGGAATTCGGGAGCGAAGGTTTTTTTCAGTGCATTTTCGATCACGCTGCGGGCATATTCATCGGATTGCCGTTGGCTGGCACTGGTGCTAAATCCAACACCCTTGCCGAAATCCTTAAGTTGCCGCGAACCGATGTTCGAGGTCATAATGATGATGGTGTTTTTAAAGTCGACCCTGCGGCCATAGCTATCCGTTAGAACTCCATCATCGAGCACCTGCAACAGTATATGGAAGATATCCGGGTGGGCCTTTTCTATCTCATCAAGCAGCACAATGGAATAAGGCTTGCGTCTTACTTTTTCGGTAAGCTGCCCCCCTTCTTCATAACCTACGTACCCCGGAGGCGCTCCTACCAATCGCGACACAGCGAATTTCTCCATGTATTCGCTCATGTCAAGGCGTACCAAAGCATCGGTACTGTCGAACAGGTATTGAGCTAACTCTTTAGCCAGATGGGTTTTACCAACGCCCGTGGGTCCAAGGAAGATAAATGTGCCAATAGGTTTATTCGGGTCTTTCAGCCCTGCCCGGTTACGACGGATCGCTTTAACCACTTTTTGGATAGGTTCATTTTGACCGATAACCTTATCTCCCAAGTCCGATTCCATGTTAACCAGGCGTTCGCTTTCGTTTTGAGCGATACGCTGAACCGGAATACCTGTCATCATGGCAATGACCTCGGCAACATTTTCTTCGGTTACACTTTCACGATGTATCTTCGAATCTTCTTCCCACTTACGTTTAGCGGCTTCCAAATCGGTTTGCAGTTTACGTTCCTGGTCACGATATTCGGCGGCCAGTTCAAATTTCTGGCTACTGATCGCCTGCGTTTTCTTCTTTCGTGTTTCTTCTATCTGCTGCTCAATTTTAATAATATTCTCGGGTACATGAATATTGGTAATATGAACCCTTGCGCCGGCCTCGTCCATGGCATCAATAGCCTTATCAGGAAGGTACCGGTCGCTAATATACCGGTTGGTCAACTTTACACAGGCATCTATTGCTTCCTGCGAATAGTTTACCAAGTGATGATCTTCGTATTTCTCCTTAATGTTTTCAAGGATCTCAATAGTCTCTTCTGCCGTTGTTGGATCAACTATTACCTTTTGGAACCTTCTTTCCAGTGCACCATCCTTTTCGATATACTGGCGGTATTCGTCAAGCGTGGTGGCACCAATGCATTGGATTTCGCCCCGGGCCAAAGCAGGCTTAAACATATTAGAAGCATCAAGTGAACCGGAGGCATTACCGGCTCCAACAATGGTGTGTATCTCATCGATAAACAGGATGATATTGGGGTTCTTGTCCAATTCATTCAAAACAGCTTTCATACGTTCTTCAAACTGCCCGCGGTACTTGGTTCCGGCTACCAGCGATGCCAGGTCGAGTGTGAAAATCCGCTTATTGAACAATGCCCTCGATACTTTCCGATTGATGATATTAAGTGCTAATCCTTCTGCTATTGCCGATTTACCAACGCCCGGTTCTCCGATCAGGATGGGGTTGTTTTTCTTACGGCGGCTCAGTATCTGGGCTATGCGTTCCAATTCTTTGCCTCTTCCAACTATAGGATCGAGCTGATCCTCTTCGGCAGCCTTTGTAATGTCACGTCCGAAATTATCCAAAACAGGAGTTTTTGATTTGCTTTCTCCCATTTTACGCATATTTCCGCCAAAATTCCGGCCCCCTTCATCGGCGTCATCATCGGCAGCTCCGCCTCCTGGTAATTCATCTTTCGGATCAAAATCTAATTCATCGTCATTTTCCGAAAGGATCTGCTGCAATTCTTCCTTAACGGCCGTATAATCTACTCCATATTTCTGTAATGACTGTGTCACAATGTTATCCTCATTTTTAAGTATGGCAAGAAGCAAATGTTCGGTACCGATAAGTTCGCTGTTGAAAAGCTTTGCCTCAAGGTATGTAAGCTTCAAAACCCTTTCGGCTTGCTTAACCAAAGGTATGTTCTCATTATTCGTAACATTAACCTCTTGGTCGGTCTTAACTGAATGCTCGATAATATCGCGCATCTCTTTTAAATCAACACCGAGGAATTTCATGATCTTGATAGCCATTCCATTGCCCTGTCTTACCATGCCCAGAAGCAAATGTTCAACTCCTATATAATCATTACCTAAACGTATTGCCTCTTCTCTACTGAATGTTAGTACTTCTTTTACGCGCTGTGAGAATTTAGCTTCCATTTAATTTCCTCACTTTTGTTTTCTTGTTTATACTTAGGTTATCGCTTCATAAACAACGATGTGTAGTCCAAAAAAATTTTACCAATTCTTTTCTATATGGACAACAATCCATCCTATATTATGTTTATGCCAGCCATTGTATTACAACAGCTACGGGGATTCTATCAATTACCTTGCCAAGGAACTTGGCTAACCCCTTAAAGTTAAATCAAATATATACTACAAGGAAGCTCCTCACTACCGGTAAAGCAATAATTTTCAACAAAATATTGTTAGTAATAAGTAATTATTGAATCCATTGTAATTGTTAAAAAATGAGTAAATTCGTACGCTCTCTTGAAATACTTAACTAGCTATAGATGACTAAATTAGCTTTGCATTTAGAGGAGGGAATGAATTTTAGGTTAAATTAAAAATGACACATGGAAGAAGGGCAAAAGATATTTAAAGTCAACATTGAAAACCAGATGAAAACAGCCTACATTGATTATTCAATGTCGGTGATTGTTTCAAGGGCACTTCCTGATGTAAAAGACGGTTTGAAGCCTGTTCATCGCAGGATATTATACGGAATGTATGAACTCGGGGTATTATCCAACCGCCCCTATAAAAAGTCGGCTCGTATTGTAGGGGAAGTATTGGGTAAATACCATCCTCATGGCGATACATCGGTATATGATGCCATGGTGCGCATGGCACAAACCTGGTCAATGCGCTATCCGCTTGTTGACGGGCAGGGAAATTTCGGTTCGATGGATGGTGACAGTCCGGCAGCAATGCGTTACACCGAAGCCCGCCTGCAAAAGATAGCCGAAGAAATGCTGATGGACATCAACAAAGATACGGTCGATTTTCAGCTAAACTTCGACGATACTCTCAAGGAGCCTGTGGTGCTTCCCTCGAAAATCCCGAATTTATTGGTAAACGGCGCTTCGGGAATTGCTGTTGGTATGGCTACCAACATGCCACCGCATAACCTTAACGAAGTGGTTGATGGCATTATAGCCTATATCGATAACCGGGAGATCACTATTCCTGAATTGATGAAATACATTAAAGGCCCCGATTTCCCAACAGGAGGAATAATTTATGGCCACGATGGTGTTAAGGATGCCTATGAAACCGGAAAGGGCCGTGTGGTAATGCGCGCTGAAAGTTCCATTGAAGAGGACAAGAACGGAAAGCCTTTTATATTGGTATCCGCCATTCCTTATCAGGTGAATAAGGCTGAAATGATCAAACGCACTGCCGACCTGGTGAATGAAAAGAAACTGGAGGGTATAACCGATATCCGTGATGAATCGGGTCGCGAGGGATTGCGTATTGTTTATGAACTAAAAAGGGACGCTGTTCCCAATGTGGTACTCAACAAACTCTATCAGCAAACGGCACTGCAAACTTCTTTTAGCGTTAACAACATTGCTTTGTTCAATGGCAAACCCATGCTGCTTAACCTGAAGCAGTTGATAGAAAAATACGTTAATCACCGCCATGACGTAGTTATCAGGCGTACCAAATATGAATTGTCCGAAGCCGAGAAACGGGCACATGTGCTTGAAGGTATCCTGATAGCGCTCGATAACCTTGATGAAATTATAGCATTGATCAGGGCATCACAAACTCCCGAGGAAGCCCGCAACGGATTAATGGAGACATTTGAACTATCGGAAGTGCAAGCCAGGGCAATTCTCGATATGCGGTTGCAGAAACTTACAGGCCTTGAGCGTGGTAAGGTTAAAGAGGAATACGAAGAGCTTCAGGAAAAGATCAAATATTACAAAGATGTTCTGGCCAATGAATACATGAGAATGGACATTATCAAGAAAGAACTTCTCGA
Source organism: Bacteroidales bacterium (assembly GCA_021740045.1). Classification (GTDB taxonomy): domain Bacteria; phylum Bacteroidota; class Bacteroidia; order Bacteroidales; family JAIPAP01; genus JAIPAP01. The sequence goes on along the minus strand of JAIPAP010000121.1, from coordinate 7,566 downwards.
AATGAAAGAGAAGTATGGTGATGAGGCCAGATCAGAAATTGTATATACAGCCAAGGATTTCCGGATTGAAGATACGATTGCCGATGAAGACGTGGTGGTTACCATTTCGCACATGGGATATATTAAGCGTACCTGGCTGTCGGAGTATAAGCGGCAGGGTAGGGGAGGCAAAGGTTCCCGCGGTACTAATATCCGTGGCGAAGACTTCCTCGAATACCTCTTTGTAACGTCAATGCATAATTATATGCTGTTCTTTACCGAAAAAGGACGGTGTTACTGGTTGCGGGTTTTTGAAATACCCGAAGGTGGTAAAAACTCCAAAGGACGGGCTATTCAAAATGTGATCAATATTCAGGGAGATGACCGTGTTCGTGCCTTTATTACGGTGAAGGATCTTACCAATCCCGAGGCCATTAAAGATAAGTATATCGTTATGGCTACCCGTAACGGACAGGTCAAGAAGACACCTTTGGAAGCTTATTCAAGGCCACGGCAAAACGGTATAAATGCTACTACCATACGCGAAAACGACTCACTTATCCAGGCGCGCCTCACGGGTGAGGAGAATGAGATTATGCTAGCCGTGAAATCAGGTAGGTCAGTCCGTTTTAAAAATTCTGATGTACGTTCGATGGGTCGCATGGCATCCGGAGTAAGAGGCATAAAATTGGATGATGAAAACGATGAAGTGATCGGAATGATCTGTCCCCAGGAAAATCAGGATATCCTTGTGGTTTCGGAACGTGGTTATGGCAAACGGTCAAAGCTCGAGGATTACAGGATAACGGCAAGAGGTGGTAAAGGCGTTAAAACCATGAACATCTCCGAAAAAACCGGCACCCTGGTATCGATCAAAAACGTTACCGATAAGGATGACCTGATGATCATTAATAAAACAGGCACGCTGATAAGATTGGCAGTATCCGAACTTCGGGTGATGGGGCGTGCAACCCAAGGCGTTCGCCTGATCAACCTGAAAGGAGACGATTCCATAGCTGCCGTAGCTAAGGTTGAGATTAGCGATGAAGCCAAAGAAGTTGATGAGGGCGACGATATTAACAGGAAGATATCAGAAGAAGCAAATAATGGCAGTCAGCAGCAGGATAGTGCCGGCGATACCGGAAATGAAGAGGAAGATCAACAGTAGTTTTTTGGGAATAATAGTTGTTATTTTGTTTTAATAGAATTTAAACAAACATATGTAACTTGTGGCTATCTTATGAATTTATATATTTGCCGCAGGAAGACAAACATAATTTAAGCATAAAAAATGAGCAAAATGAGGAAATTAGGAATCATCCTGTTTTTAATAGCGGCGTTTGCCGTGAATGAAACAAATGCACAGCGGGCAAAGCGTACCAGTGCATTCAACGAGCTGAAGCGGGGGAATCTGAAAAAGGCAATGGAACTAATTGAACCTACTATTGAACATGAGAAAACGAAAGATGAAGCGAAGACCTGGTTTTACAGGGGAAATATTTATTTAAGCATTGCCACAAGCCAAAATGAAGAGTATCAGAATCTTGATACCAATTCACTACAAAAGGCTTATAATTCTTACATCAAAGCTAAAGAGCTTGATGAAGAAGATGAGTACAAAGTGGACATAACCAGGAACATGATGGTACTCTCGGAGCAATTTTACAACCAGGGTGTTAACCGTTATAACAAAGGCAAATATGAAGAAGCGGTAGATGCATTCCAGAATTCTGTTGATGTGAGCAAAAAGCTCGAAACAGTCGACACCATGTCGTATTATAACGCCGCGCTGGCCTCAGTGCAGGCTCGTAAGTACGATGTGGCGAAGAAATACTATCACAAACTTCTGGAAATAGGCTATGACAAAAAACCGGGTTTGTTTGCGCAATTGGCCAATATTTACCTGGAGCAATACCGAAACACAATTGAATCGAAAATGCAGCAAGTGAGTGAGCGTATGACCAAGAAAGGTGTTCTTGATCTGCTCGACCGGCCCGATAGCTTATACAGGAGCCAGGAAACCGGTAAGGATAACCGGCCGGATACCACCAAATGGTTCTATACCGACAAGAATTATAAGCTGCGATTCCGAAACGATACACTGATGGAATTCGACAAAGTGGATCCGACCAATGCCAAAATGGATTCGGCATTATCCGTTGTTAAGCAAGGCAGGGAGAAGTTTCCTGATAACTTTAACCTGATCATTACCGAAACCAACATTTACCTGGCTTCCGGCCAAACCCAAAAGGCTTTGAAGAACCTGGAGTTGGCCCTGGAAAAGGATACAACCAACCCAACTATTTATTTTGCCGTTGGGGCAAACTATGATCAGCTCATAAAAGAGGCAGAAGGACCCGAAAAGGAGCAATACTTCAACATGGCCCAGGATGCTTATAAAAGCGCCATTAAGTTGGATTCAACGTATTTTGAGCCACATTACAACCTGGGAGCCCTGTATGTGAATAAAGCAGCCGAATTGCAGAATAAGGCCAATGCCTTGCCACTTGATCAGAATGAAAAATATAAAAAATTAAAGGGCAAAGCTGACAGCCTTCTGCAGGAAGCAACTCCATTCCTTGAAAGAGCGCTTCGGATTAAACCTAATGATTACAACACCATGGTATCGCTTAAGGAAATATATACCAGGTTAAACCTGAATGAAAAGTTGAAAGGGATCAATGAAAAGATCCAGCAGTTCAAAAAGCAACGACAACAACAGCAGCAGCAAGGTCAATAACCTGAAAATCTAATTGTAGAATAATATTGGTATAAAGGGGAGTATGAACATATTCCCCTTTTAATTATGAAAACAGAATTTAACATAATATTAATTATAGGACATTTTTATGTGTCAGAATGATTAAGTATTATTTAAGGGTTTTGGTTAACACTGATTATTCAAATGTGTTATTTATAATTCTTACAAGCAATTGCTTGAAAACCTCTTAGCCAATATTCTTAGCCAGCCCTGGTATTCTAAATAATCATCCCCACGAACAATTCCCTTCAAGCAACGTTTTCATTTTCAGCGGGTTTGGTATCTATATACGTTCCTGCCAATGGTTTGAAAACGAAAATAAAACACCAATAAACATGAAACGAATTTTACTATCTATTGTCTTTATTGCTTTTGCAGGATTTTCATTTGGACAGCTTAACATGGAAATGCTCGGGCAAAAATCCTATAGTCAGGAACTTAGCGATGTTTGGGGCTATGCGGATGAAGAAGGAAATGAATATGCCCTTGTGGGCGTTAACAACGGTATTTCCATTGTGGATGTTACCGATCCGGAAAATCCCGAGGAAATCTATTTTAAATCCGGCCCCTCATCCATATGGCGCGATATTAAAGTTTGGGGTGATTACGCTTACGTTTGTAACGAATCATACGGCGGGGTGCTGATCATCGATATGAGCCCCCTTCCTGGTGGTGAGATTACGAATACCACAACTTATACAGGCTCGCAGTATTCCTTTCAATCGGCTCATAACCTTTACATCGATGAGAGTGGTAAATTGTATGTTTTCGGATCAAGCAACGGAAGTGGCGGAGCCATTATGTGGGATCTTACCGGTGATCCGATGAATCCACAGGAAGTAGGCCGGTTCAACACCTATTACCTTCACGACGGTATGGCCCGCGGCGATACTTTATGGGGAGCAGCTATCTATCAAGGCGTGTTGGCTGCCATCGATGTGTCCAATCCCTCAAACCCCCAAATAATGGGGACAGTGAGTACACCCAGTCAATTCACCCACAATGCATGGGTTTCGCAAGATGGCTCACACGTTTTTACCACCGATGAAGTGGAAGGAGGCTATGTAGCCGCATATGATGTTACCGATCTAAGCGATATCAATCAAACCGATAAAATACGCTCCAATCCATTTGAAGATGTGATACCGCACAATGCCCATGTGAAAGATAATTTTATTGTTACCTCCTATTATACCGATGGCGTGCTTGTGTATGATTACACCAAACCCGGCAACCTGACCAAAGTCGGACATTATGATACTTCGCCCAATTATTCCGGTAGCGGTTTTAATGGCTGCTGGGGCGTATATCCCTATCTTCCCAGTGGTAATATTTTAGCTTCCGATATTGAGGAGGGCCTTTATGTGTTAGGAACTGATTATACAGGGGTTGCCTATGTTGAAGGTACCGTAACCGACCTCAAGACCGGTGATCCATTGCCTAATGTAGAGGTAGATGTGCTGGATACCAATGTAAGCACCCAAACCGGATTTGACGGCACTTATGAAATCGGTGCTTTACTTTCGGGAACTTACGATGTGGAATTTTCACATGATGAACATGGCACTAAAGTGGTTTCCGTTGAATTTCAAAGCGGTCAGGTAGTTGAAAAGGATGTGGAACTAACACCTTATGCCTATCTGAATGGTATCGTTACCGACAGCATTAGCGGTGATACCTTGACCGATGTATCCGTAAGCATTCAGAACACCGATTATTCCACCCAAACCAATGCTGTTGGGTATTACAATTTCAGTGTACCAATTTCAGGAACATATGATGTGGAATTCAACACAGAAGGTTATGGCGCTAAACTAATTACAGTTAATTTTGAAGGTGGTGAGGAAATAGAGCAAGATGTTTCATTATTACCATACGCATATGCAGTTGGAACGGTAACCGATAGCCTGAGTGGTGATCCCCTGGCCAATGTGGAAGTTAATGTATTGGAAACCGATTTGATGACCGTAACTGATGCCCAGGGTAATTTTGAATTTGAAGCTTTGATTTCGGGCATCTATGAGGTGGAATTTTCTGCTGATGATTACCTTACCAAAATCCTTCAGGCCGAATTTCAATATGGTGAGATGGTTGAAATGGAAGTAGAATTGGTCGATTCCGTTTATACTGATATTGCGGAAAACCCGGATGGCTTCCGGTTTAACCTCTATCCTACTCCATTCACCTCACAAATTAAGCTGGATTATCAGATGAGGGAATTAAGAGGAAATGCCCACCTATCGATCATCGATTTAAACGGCCGATTAATAAAAAAGGTAAGGCTTAAAGGCCAACAGGGAACCATCAATTTTGGAAACAAACTCCCGGCGGGTGTATATTTTGTAAAACTGGTTAATGGAAATGAGATAAGTGCTGTTGATAAGATCATTAAGCGATAAGGCGCTATATCAAATAGAATATTCATAACAAAAAAAGCCTTGTAAGTCCGTTCATAAATGGATTTGCAAGGCTTTTTTGAGATCAAGGAACTTAATAATTATTCCTTAATAAATTTCCCGCTTGCTTTATATTCATTGGAAACAAGCCTTATCAGATATGCCCCTGGGGGAAGCCCTTCAATATTAAGGTGAATTTTTTCCCGGTAAATCCCAAACGGCTTTTTTATGAGTTGCTGGCCATAAATATTGGTAATTGTAATGCTACCTTCAGAATCGCTTGTTTTAGTTTGTGGCTCAATTCGTATAGCGTCTTTTGCCGGATTGGGATAAATTTTCAGGATTTGACCGGCCGTATTTTTATTCCGAAATCCCAAGCCCGGTGGCGTACCTTCTTTCAGCAATCCAATACCTCCGGCGAATTCACCGTAGGCCAGTTCGTTTTTCCCGTCGCCGTTGATATCGGTGCCGGTTGCTGCCACATTGGTACCATGCAGGTATAATGAATCGGAAAGGCTGAAAGTTCCCTCCAGGTTGTTATCAATGTTGGTGTAACGATACAATTTCCCCTGTTCCGATCCCACATACATGATCTTATTGCCCAGGCTGTCGTAGGTCATAAAAGGAGCGCTGTAGCCGGTGCAGCATTCTTTCATCACGTCGATCCCTCCAAATTGTTCATTGGTTGGCGATGAGGAAAATTGCGCTTCTTCAGCCGTGCCTGTATTTTTAAAGTAGTTGATGGTGCCTTCCCTCTCTCCGACAACAATATCAAGCAATCCATCATTATTCACGTCCACAAGCTGTGGTTTGGCCGATTGGCCTATGTCGATCTCAAAATAATTGGGATGGCTGATGGTGAAATCAGCTGGATTGCCTTCACCGCCATCATTACGGAAGTAATGCAAGCGGCCCTCTTCATCGCCAATAAGCATATCCGGGTCATCATCACCATCCATATCACCAAAAGCGGGATAAATTCCATCAAATCCCGGCTCAGACAGCTCAGCATAATCGTCAGTTACAACCGTATATGTTGGGGCTTCCGACGTACCGGTATTTCTCAGTAACATAAGCTGGCTGGAGTATTCCCCGGCATTCTCGAAATAGCCAAAGTTACCAATAATAATATCCATCAATCCATCGGCATTTTCATCCAAAAAGGCGGGATAAGACCTTTCACCGGCGTCGATCATCCCTTGCTGCAAGAAGCCTGTATGTTGGAGCTGGAATTCGGGAACATCGGCCGTGCCTTCATTCCTATAATACCAGACGTTGTTATGATTTTCGGAGGTATTCGGATTGTTAGGCGCTACAATAAGATCTTTCAAATCGTCATTATTCACATCCAGGAAATAAGGAGCCGGGAACACTGTGAGATCAACAGGCTGTGAGTTAGCCGGAAAATTTATTTCCACATCCGTGATGCCTGCCTGATCGGTTGTTCCGCCATTAGTAAGCTTTACAAGATTCGGGTAAGTGATATCACCCAGTAAAAGATCCTTTACACCATTTCCGCTCAAATCAATCGCAAGAAGCGTAGAGCCGGCATGCTTGGCTGATTTTTGCAAGAGCTTTGGCGCTGTGTCGCAGGTATCATACAGATTTACATTATTGGTGTTGCCGGCTTCGGAAAAATAACCCCAGCAAGGGTTTTGAAGTTTATAGTCGAGATGCCCGCAATCACTGTGGTTTTCCATTGTCATATTCTGATGGTACTCCACACGGCTTCCCAAGGTATTGAATGACAGTATATCCAAATCACCGTCATGATCTATATCCGAAATGGCGGGCACATCCTGCGTGCTGATAAACAACGGTAATTTTCCATTCGAAGTTTGTGTTCTTAGCAAGGGCTCAACCTTGGTAAAAGCGGGCACCTCCCCTTCCCCGGCATCATTCCGGTATACTGCAACTCCCGCCGGAACGGAAGTGAAAATGTCCATCTTCCCGTCACAATTATAATCCCTTAGCATCATCCAGTTTCGCATCTCCGGAAACAATGGCTGGTACTCCGGGGTATGAACATAGTTTACCTCACCCGAATTTCCCTTGTTAATAAAAGTTTTAACAGATCCGTAAAAATCGCGCTCAAAAGTTACCAGATCAAGCTTTCCATCGCCATCCAGATCGATTTGGGAAAACTGCGGGCAGTTCAATCCACCGGCCCAGGGATTTTGCAGCAAGGTGTCATTTGAAAATACCGGCACGGTATCGTAGGCCACAAACGACATTTGTGCTTTTGGGCTTAGTATTGTCAGAAGTAACAGTGCTAAAAGAAAAACCGGTTTTTTATTCATTTGTAAAAGGATTTGCATAATCAGGATTATTAACAAAGGTAGAATCCGTAAGGGTTTTTAAAAAGGCAATCAGGTCGTTTTTCTGGCCTTCATCTAACTGAACACCACCTTGATCAACTTTCTTCATTAA